>JABJOR010000189.1 GCA_018664265.1 Rhodospirillales bacterium | reverse complement strand
GGTTCCGTACAGGCAATGCAGGGATATCCACCGCTGATACAAGAACCGCTGCCATTCCAATGGCGCGTGTTACAATCACCACAGGCTTGCGTCCCCATACACCCAAGGTTTTCCATGAGACAGCCAAGCCCGGATAATTGATCTGCACTTGCCTTGAATTCATAAAATTCGTTACGAGAACACCCATGGTGCACCAAATGGTTGGAAATGCTCTTTGGTCGCCCGAAAACATCCAGATCTTCTGACGTAAGTTGATCGGCGGCAATCTGGAAGAGTGTTTCCGTTACCCAATCGGGATGGGTGGGACAACCGGAAATATTGACCACAGGCATTCCTGACCCTGCAGTGAACTCTTCACCCAACAAGCCCCCCGCATCCCTTTTGTCAAAAGACAGACCGCAGGCTTCAACCGGGTTTGTCCCGCCTGACGTCACCCCGCCATACGCTGCACAGCTACCAACCGCGACAACGGCTTCACTCACCTTGGCAACAGCCGTAATGATTTCCTGCATGGGCTTTCCCATACCAGACATCATATGAAATCTGCCAGAACCATTCGGCCCACGAACCACGGAACCTTCAAGGCAAAATATATCAATTTTGATTTCACCGTTAAGAACCTTGTCCAGGATAGCCGTAACATCACTCCCTGTTTCTTCGCTCAGGGTTGGATGCCAGATCAGATCAATTCCTGCAATGTCAAAGGCGGTAAGGAAGTCTGGAGATTGAGCACAGGTCAACGATAACGTGCACCCACCACACCCTCCTGATTGCAGCCATAGCAATTTCTTCCGATTTCCACTACTCATCGTTTTTGACCTCCATCGGCAAGGTCAAAGTAAATATAGCGCCCCCATCCGGGTGATTTTCTGCACTTAATTTTCCGCCTTGTTCTTCAGCCATGCGGTAGCTGACCGACAGGCCAAGGCCTGTTCCCTGACCAATGGGCTTTGTCGTATAGAAAGGCTCAAAAATATTGGGCATGTCTTCATCTGAAATACCTGGTCCGAAATCACGCACCCAGGCTTTGACAGCATCGCCTTCAAGCCTGCACCCAATTTCAAGCCGTGGTGATGGACTGTCAGCCATGACATCAATAGAATTTTGTACAAGATTGACAACGATCTGATGGATATGGCCTTTGTGTGCGACCACGCTAAGGGGTTCTTCTAATTGGAAGTCAACTTCAGGGCGAACACGAGCTGTTGTTGAAACCCATTTCGTGGCTGTGCGGAGTATTGTCGGAAGATCAACGTCTTCGCGCGGCTGTTCCTGTGCGCTGGAAAAACGCCTCAAGTCCTGAACAATATCACGAACCCGTTCTGCGCCTTCAAGGGTTCCATCAACCAACGGTGCAATATCCCTGGCGATCTTGTCAATTTTCAACTGGGCGCGTAATGCTTTAAGCTCTTGCGCTGAAAGGTCACTATCAAGGGCCTGCAAGTACTGAGTTATATTGGCGCCATATCGCTGCAAAGCGTGCATGTTTCCAAAAACGAAGCTGATAGGATTGTTCAACTCATGGGCAACGCCAGCCACCAAGCGTCCAAGGGCAGCCATCTTTTCCGAAAGCACCAACTGTTCCTGTGCCATATGTAAATTCTGATGTGCATCATCCAATTCTGTATAGGCACGGCGGAGTTCACCTATAGGGCGCCCGATCAGCACAACCCCGACCAAACGTCCCTTATTATCATAATGGGTTGAGCAATTTACAGATAAAGGAACCAATACATCGTTCTCTCCAATAAGAGAGATTTCACTATCAAGAATTGTTTCTTGTGAATGAACCATCTCAAAGAATGCATCAACCGCCGCAAGCGAGCTTTCTTCGAAGTACGATAATAATGAATCACCAACCATTTGCTTCTCGCTTTTCCCTACGATATTTGCCATGGCTGTATTAACCCGTTGAATAATACCTTTCATATCCGTAACGATCAGCACGTCCGTCATTGATGACAGAATGCTCCTGATGAATTTTTGTGCGTTCTCCAGTTTTGCATTTTTTTCTTCGACATCAACCTGAGACTCAATCAAGTCGGAATAGACGCTATCCATTTTCTGGATGACTTCGATCCAGGCTTCCTCGTCAAGGGATTGCATCACCAGCTCATCAACAGGCCCGACATGATCGCTCAAGCCTTTCTGTGCAGGTGTTGTTGGCAATTTGCTTCCCATCAATTCAACTTACTGCTTCTTTTACTTTTATGTGCTCGACCTTTTCCAGATCATAGCGCTCAAGCTTGCTACGAAGTCCAACCCGCGACAACCCCAGTTCCTTGGCTGCACGGCTTTTATTCCAGCGGTGGCGTATCAATGTCTCTCGAAGGATACAGGATTCAAAATGCTCTACCCGTGCTTTCAAGACACCTTTTGTTTGGGACAACAATGTCAAATCTGAAGCATCATCTTGTGGCGCTGCATAAAGTATTTTTGGAAGAAGCAAATCTGCTCCCAGAATTTTTCCTTTGACGCCCATAACAAGCATCCGCTGAATTTCATTTTGCATTTCACGCACATTACCGGGCCATTGATAGGCCATAAGACAAGCCAGAGCCTCTCCACTAAAACCTTTTACAGTTTTATCCAGCTCCTTCATGGATTTCTCTAACAAGAAATTTGCAAGAACTTCAACGTCATCCGGGCGTTCACGTAAAGGGGGCATATAAATGGTTACGGCAGCCAGACGGAAATACAAATCCTTGCGGAAATTCCCTTTTTCAACCTCGGCTTCCAAGTCCTTGTTTGTAGCCGCCAGCACACGCACATCAACTTTACGAGACTTGTTTGCCCCGACCGGGCGGATTTCGCCTTCCTGTAGAACACGAAGCAATTTCACCTGAAATGCCGGAGATATTTCACCAATCTCATCAAGGAATATGGTGCCGCCATCTGCTCGCTCGAACAGACCAATATGGCTCTCAACCGCCCCTGTAAACGAACCCCGTTTATGGCCGAAAAGTTCACTCTCCAGCAATTCATCTGGCAAAGCACCGCAGTTTTCAACAACAAACGGTTTATTCCAGCGTAAGGAGTTATAATGCAATACTCGCGCAGCCAATTCCTTACCAGTACCGGATTCACCTGTAATCAGGACAGAAATATCAAACGTAGAAAACCGGTGAAGCAAGTCACATACGTCATTCAATGGGCTATCGTAGCTGCGAATAATACAATCGTTTCCCTGATAGACAGTTCGCAAATTATTTTTACGATCAGCCACCAACGACTTCACGCGCGGCGATGTCATTTTCAATTCGACAGCCAGCAGCTCATTCTGGCGCTGCATCTCGGAAAGATTCAGTGCGTTTTTAAGTGTCAGCATTAAACTATCGGGGTGCCAGGGCTTTGTAATGTATTGATAGATGCCAGCATCATTGATGCTTTCAATGATATCGTCTGCATCGGTATAGCCCGAGATAATAATCCGAATGACATCGGGCCATTTTTTGCGAACCTCTTTCAAGAACTCCACACCTGTGGTTTCTGGCATGCGTTGATCACACAGAATGATCTGGACCCAGTCCCGGTTCAGAATGTCTTCTGCATCTGCGACATTAGATGCCGTTTTAACATCGAACTCATCCGATAAATTTCGCTCTAGCGCTTCAAGACTACGGACTTCATCATCAACAATCAGAATCGTTGCAGGGTTGCTCATGAGGCTACTCTCCGCTCATTTGTTTCTCTTTTATCCCGGTGACGTGCAATGGTCAGTGGGGTTCTGGATTTTGGAATTTTATAAACAAAATTGTATCTGGCGACGTGATAACTGGGGTCAAACCCGTAAAAATTAAGCCTCATTTTCTCCAGCTCTTCCCGGCGGTATTCACTTAAGGGTTTAAGTTTTTCGTCTGCAAGTCGGCGTTCTTGTTTACTGGCAATCAAACAATCAGCATCAAGGTCTTCTGTATGTTGAGAAACCTCAGCTATAAAATCCGTTATTGCTTTACCGAAACAGGCATCAGCCAAGCCAAGCTCAACGGCTTCCTGTGTTCCCATAGGAAGTCGTGCATCTATAATACGGCGGGCATTCTCTTCACCTGCATAACGCGGTAATAGATAAGTCCAGAATTCTGAGCCGTAAAGATTGCCCATATCCTTGTAATGTGGCGATAACATAATACCTTCACGCAACCAAACCTGATCACAGGCCCGTGCAAGGAACACACCACCGGCCCCCACATTGCCTTGCAGCGCAGCCACTGTCACATGGCTTTCAGTTCGAATGATTTCTTCTGCCAGATCATCAATCGCATTGATATTTTGCCATGAATAATCCGCCGGGCTGTCGTCTGCTTCAATCAGATTGAGGTGCATGCCGTTGGACCAAAAATCCCGACCGCCCATGAGAACAATGACCTTGGTATCGCACTGGCAAGCTTGTTTATAGGCCGCAAGCAATCGCTCGCACTGCGCCACACCCATGGCACCATTGTAAAAATCAAAATGCAGGTAGCCAACCTGGCCTTTTTCTTCATATCGAATTTCCGAATAACCACTCTCGCTATCAAGTAGAATTTCTTCAATGTCGGAAAGCTCATCTTTGAAAACCATTGTGGCAGGAAGTTTGAACGGATGATCGCTATCCTTGTCCCAAACATGGCCAATCCAGACAGCGCCATCGACTGTTGCACGGCATATAGCCGGACCACTTTTGGCAATAATGTCACCGGGGTAACCAGACAACCCCGGAGCTTCACGCCCATCGTGCAAAAATACACTGCGCCCCAATACGCTATCCCTGACCCCCGGAACCCCGTCCGCACTGCGCAATTTCCGTAAAACAATCTTTGTATCATCAATCAACCAGCCAATTTTCCGATCCATTTGTTTTGCAGAAAGTCGTTCTTGTCCCAACACTTCCAAACCAAGTTGCTCAGCACGAAGGGGGATATATTGCTCTGTCTCAATTCGCTCTAGAGCTTGCTTTACTGCTGCAACCGCAGCCTGGGTAATTTCATTTCTATATAAACTAGATTTACTGGCAGGACGCAGCGGGGCCTCCATCCAGGCCCATATTGGCCCTGTATCCATTCCGGCCTCGGCCTGCAATACAGTAACACCCCATTGATCCTCATTGTTCAGGATTGCCCAATCCAGAGCCGATGGACCACGGTCCCCGGGAATACCGGGATGCACAATAAGGCATGGAACATTGCGCCAGACATCTTCTGCCACAGCACGCTTCAAAAATGGTGCAACAATCACATCCGGGTTAAAGAGAGCAACAGCTTCCTTGGTAACGGCGTCATTCACATCAAATTCTACCGATACATCATGCCTCGCCTGTTCAAGCTCGCTAAAGATGCGCTGGCTTAAGGAATTAAAGGCATGAACGAGTAGAAGAATGCGCATGGATCAACATATCCTCGGTAATTGTTCGCCTGTTAACCAATCCACGATCCGGCTACCGCCAAACCCGGTTTCCATAGTGACAAAACCGTGTTCGTCTTCCACCACTTCACCAATGATAGCGGCGTCGCTGCCTAATGGATGCGCACGCATAGCTTCCAGTAAAGCTGGCACTTTATCCTGTGGGCAAATCGCTATGAGCTTGCCCTCGTTAGCAACATAAAGAGGATCAAGCCCCAGTAATTCACACGCAGCAACCACAGGGGGGCGCATGGGAATGTCATCTTCGCGCAAATTCATGCCGACACCGGATTGCTGGGCAATCTCGTTCAAAGTTGTTGCCAGCCCACCTCGTGTGGGATCACGCAAGCAATGTATTTCTGGCACGGCCTCAATCATTGCCGCAACGAGAGTATGCAATGCTGCACTGTCAGAAAGAATTTCGGTCTCGAATGCGAGGTTCTCACGCTTCGAAAGAATGGCTACGCCATGATCCCCGATATAGCCATTGACGATAATTGCGTCCCCGATACTTGCATTGTCTCCTGATATTGTGATGCCATCGGGCACAACACCGATCCCTGTTGTAGTGATGAAAACTCCATCACCCTTGCCGCGTTCAACGACTTTTGTATCGCCCGTTACAACAGGCACGCCTGCCTTGTGTGAAGCCTCAGCCATACTGATCACTATGCGTTCCAGATCACAAAGCGGATAACCTTCTTCCAAGATAAACCCGGCGGTCAGATACAGTGGCTTAGCCCCAGCCATAGCAACATCATTGATTGTTCCATGAACGGACAAAGCACCGATATCTCCACCGGGGAAAAACAACGGTGAAATCACATGTCCGTCTGTGCTCATAACCATGCGGCCTTTTGGCGCTTCAAAAATCGCCTGATCGTTTCCTTGATCAAGCATGGAATTATCAAAATGCTTGGCGAACAATTCTTCAATCAATTGAGCGGTAGCCCGCCCACCACTGCCATGGGTCATATCCACAACACCGGTTTTAAAATTGATCTTGTTGGCAAAGCGTTTGGGTGATTGAAGGGTCATGCCGCCGTCCCTTCCATCGCTTTCGGATTGCGGAACCGTCCGTAGCTCCAATAGGCTGCACAGGCCCCTTCTGAAGACACCATGCAGGAGCCTTGCGGGTTTTCAGGCGTACAGACTGTGCCAAACAGCTTGCAATCCGTTGGCTTCTTAGCCCCGCGCAGGATTGCCGGGCAAGCGCACCCCTTTATGTCTTTTGTATTGTGGTTAGAAATTTCAAAGCGTTTCTCGGCGTCAAATTCTGCAAATGCCTTTTTAATGCCAAGTGCGCTATAGGGAACATCACCTAAACCACGCCACTCAAAAATTCGCCGCAATTCAAGAACTTCCGCGACAAGCGCTTTTGCTTTCTGGTTTCCCTCTCGCGTTACAAGACGGGTGTACTGGTTTTCAACAAGATTTGTGCCTGCATTCATCTGACGGATCAGCATCAATGTTGCCTGCATCACATCCAGTGGCTCAAAGCCTGCAATCACAACCGGTTTTTGGAACTCTTCAGCAAAATACTCATAAGGCTGACTGCCAATGATCGAGCTGACATGCGATGGCCCCAGAAATCCATCAATGGATACCGTGCCTATTTCGCGAACTTCCGGCGATTGTAAAATATGCTGAATGGCCGCAGGTGTCAGAACATGATTACAAAAGACAGAAAAGTTCTCCAAGCCTAATGCCTTGGCCTGCTTGATAGCGACGGCTGTTGGTGGTGTGGTCGTCTCAAACCCGATAGCAAAAAACACCACTTGTCGGTCCGGGTTTTCTTGCGCAATTGTCAGGGCATCCTGGGTGGAATAGATCATACGGATATCCGCGCCTTGCGCCTTGGCCTTGATCAAGCTTTGCTTCTTGCTGGCCGGGACCCGCATCATGTCACCGTAAGAACACAGGATGACTTCATGCTTCAATGCCAGTTCAAGTGCATCATCAATCCGGCCAATGGGCAGGACACAGACAGGACAACCCGGCCCATGAATGAAGTTCACGTTGTCCGGCATTAAATCCTGTACGCCATAACGAAAAATTGCGTGCGTATGACCACCACAAAATTCCATTACGTTATACTGACGATCCGACTCCACTGCGTTTTTGATCGCCTCAGAAAGCGTTCTGGCGACAGTCTTGTCGCGAAATTCATCTACATACTTCACGCCGGGTTTTCCTCAGCCGGATCTGGAACCAAGCCCGCCTCTGCCATTAAAGCCAGAGTTTTTGCGGCCTCTTCCTGACTGACGATATTCAGTGCATATCCGACATGCACCAAAACATAATCACCAACAACAGCGCCCTCGATCAGGGCAATAGAAATTTCCTTTGAAATCCCATCAAGGCTGACAACAGCCGTATCCTCTTCTGAGTTGATGGATGTAATTTGTGTGGGAATGGCGAGACACATCTTTGTTAATTCCCTCCAACCATAGCGAGTTGATGACTGGCTTTAAGCCAGCCATACCAGTCATCCATACCTTCACCGGAAGTCGCCGAAACCTGTAGCACCTTGATACGTGGATTAACCCGCTTGGCGTTTTCTATGCATTGCGCTACATCGAAATTCAAATGCGGCAGCAAATCCACTTTATTCAACAACATCAAATCTGCGGCATGGAACATATCAGGATATTTCAGCGGTTTGTCCTCGCCTTCTGTGACGGACAGAATCACCACTTTATGAGCTTCGCCCAAATCAAATGCCGCAGGACAAACCAGATTGCCGACATTTTCAATGAACAATAAACTTTTGTCTTCAGGCTCCAGCGCCTCTAAAGCATGACCAACCATATGACCGTCCAGATGGCAGCCTTTGCCAGTATTGACCTGAATGGCCTTCACCCCGGTTTCCCGTATACGCTCTGCATCATTGGCGGTTTGCTGGTCGCCTTCGATAACTGTCATCGCACATTGTTCTTTTAAATCTGTGATCGTGCGTATCAGCAGCGTTGTTTTACCAGAACCCGGACTGGATACGAGATTCAAAGTAAGCATCTGATGCTCTGCAAAAAACTGCCTGTTGGCAGCAGCGTAAGTATTATTCTTGGAAAGAATATCCTGCTCGATTTGAACCATGCGAGTTTGGCTTAAACCCGGTGCATGTGCATGGGCTGGACCTTGGCCATAATCATGGTTGTGACCGCCTGAATGATCATGTGAATGACCATGAGAATGATTATGAGAGTGATCGTGAGATTCGGCTGATTTACCCTCAATCGTGGTTTCCCCTTCTCCACATCCGCATACGGTACACATCAGTTAACCTCCATTTCTTTAATCCTGAGCTCATTACCACCAGTAATTTGCAATTGATAACTGCCGCAAAGCGGACAGGCATCAAACTGCTTGGCAACCATGACACTTTTCTGGCACGGCATGCACCAAGCCTCTCCTGTCGTTTCAACAATTTCCAACTTGGCATTTTCGGCTAAAGAGCCTTTTGTCACCACATCGAAGCCAAAGCGTAACGCTTCCAGCTCCACACCTGCCAACGGGCCGATTTCCAGCCAGATCGTTTCAACCGTTTTATAATTTTGCTCGACAGCCTGTTCTTCAATGAGTTGGAGAATGCCTTCACAAATCGAAATTTCATGCATCAGGCAACCCTCACATCAAAAGCCACACAAGGGTCAATGGCCGTAACGATCAATCTGGCCTGTTCAATAAATTCGCTTTCATTATCATTCGTCAATGTATTCAATGCCTGCGCAGCCGGTCCAATGGGATGAAAATTCCATTCGGTTGGTGCCAGAATCCAGTATTGAGATATGATCGAATTTTTCAATTGCAGTGCGTGCACAAGTCGCCCCCGCGCGGCTTCAACCTGAGCCAGTCCAACTCCATTTTCTCCAAGAAAGTCAGGCTCATTATCAGGGACGTCCAGCAATGCGTGCATCCGGGACGGAATGATTGATAATTCCGCAAGCATTCCTAACAATCGAGCCAGCAACCCGGAACCAAATTGCTGTGCAATATTAGCAATCAGTGTATTACCAAGCTGCCGGCTGAGCGCCGTGGATTCAAAATGGCTACCTTGCCAATCAGGTTTTGAGATGAAATCAGGTTCTTGGAGTTTTGAAAACAACTTCCTAGCATCCAGCACTGGCAATGCATGGACTTCCGCAGTTCCGCCAACACCCTGCCAATTTTTCTGGATAACATCTGATATCATTCTCGCGGCTTGAGTATTCTGCTCATCTGCCCAAGCTGAAACGGCACGGATAGTATGACGCTGTCGCCATGAATCCAGTGGCTCACCAAAGATCATGGATTCCAGAAAGCTTTCAAACTGGGCAATTTTTTCAAGCATGGCAGCCCGTTTTATGGAAACACAGGCACCAATTTCAAACACGCTTTCCAGAATATTTTTAAAGTTTTGAGCAAGTAACATGATGCTCTTTAGCTCATCCATTTGCTCGCCATGCCCCCAATCCAGCGCAATACGCAGAATATGCTCTCGGGCAGTTTCAGCCCAGACAACCAGTTGCCGGGCGGCACGTGTGGTATCGGATGCTTTCAATGATAAGGCGTGTTCGCAAGCCGACACAGCGGCGCAGGATTGAGCCATGCCACAAACGCTATAGATAGAAGAAATAATCGGTAAGGCCGCTGAAGGTGTTTTCCCAACCAGCAAGGAAGAGACAGTTAGTGGACGAGATGACTTGATCTCGGATGTCACACCGCCCCCGCAATTTCGATGGAGAATGACCTCCAATCGCCCCTCAATACTCATAGAACCCCACACTACCCCTTAGGCCTCTCAATGAAGCTTTCTGTATGTATTATAAGGTTAATGGAAGGTATGTATACACTTATCTAGAAAAGTGTAAGGAAATCAGGCGATTTTTGATTTATTACATAAAGATCCCCGTAGAAGACTCCGCCTGTCAATGGATTCAGGCATCTTGTCGCGAAGCGTAATCTCTCCATCGACAACAGGATTGGCAGCAGCACATTCGTTTTGCTTGATGGATTGCATGTCTTCTCCCGCCAGGAATTTTTCAAGACGTTCTTCATCCAGAACATCATCGGCTTCATCGATTTCCATCATCAATGTTTCCATAAATGCCGTAGCGCAGGCAATGACGTGATCTTGATGTTCAAATTCTTCCATCGGCGAATAAAGCGCGTAGCTGAAATAGATACCCAAGCCATCGATTTCGTTTGCTTTGAAATCATAGGGTCGTGACGGAAAATTAAAGGATTGTTTTTGGCCGACCTTCTTATCAGTCCAGTCATCCCCTTCACCGGGGAAAATTGCCAGGCTCATCATCCACGGTGTTATAATAACACCAACAACGCGACCCTCGAATTCTGTGAAACCAATTGTTTCCACATCAAGCCTTGCATTTACAATAGGCAAACCAGCCATGCTGTCCCTGTTTAT
>JABJOR010000188.1 GCA_018664265.1 Rhodospirillales bacterium | reverse complement strand
TAAGTGTTTGCGCCAACGCCATTTCATCTTTGTTGCGGCTTTCGTCTATGGACTGCCCGTTTTGGGTTAAATTTATGAGCCAGGATCGTTGATGGTCTGGATTGGGCAGACGGCAAACCAGATCTCGTTCCATCAGGTCATTAACGGTTCGCTGAATGTGCTGGCGACCAACATCAAGCTTGCGGGCAATACGAGGCACCGATTGCTGGCCATCGTCGCGCAGGCAGGCAATAATTTGCACCATCGTATTATTGAGGCTAAGGTCCATTTGTTTTGTGCGTTTTGAGTTGGATAGTAAGCGCGATAACGATTGAACATCCTGAATAATGGTTTTTGCAGACGGAACTGCGCTGTCATTGTGACCAAATGCATTCATTGTGACACCTTTTGAATCATATTGGCGCTTAGTGCGCCACAATGACGCCTTCGGGCCGTTATGACACCTTAGGTGTCAAATCTTAATAAATCGTATCTTTAGCAATATTTAGTATGCGTATTCCTGGAACACTGGATCAATGGAGTGATCCCAACGACGCTCATAAGCTGCCAAAAGTTCATCGGCAGGTGTCCTACCGGATTCTGCAATCTGGAATAAAGGCCGCAGGAAGTGGGTTTCATCCAGTCCCACGTTATCCAACTTGCCACGGCGGCAAAGGCCACTGCGGGCAATACACAGAATTTCTTTTGTCAAATCCTGTACTGTGCCACTCCGGAACGGTGTTCGCAGGCCCTGACGAGGAACTTCAGCGCGCAGGTGCTCATGTTCTTCGTGTGTCCAGTCGGCTATCAGGTCATACGCTGCCTTACGGGACTCAGTATCATACAGCAGGCCTGTCCAGAATGCTGGCAAGGCACAAAGCCGCGCCCATGGGCCACCGTCTGCGCCACGCATTTCCATATATCTTTTCAGGCGGACTTCGGGGAATACAGTGGTCAGATGATCTTCCCAGTCTTGCATGGTTGGATAGTGCCCGGGGTATGCTGGCAGCTTGCCTTGCATGTAATCCCGGAAAGACTGACCCGAAGCATCGATGTATTTACCATCGCGATAGACGAAATACATCGGCACATCGAGCATATAATCTACGTAGCGTTCAAAGCCGAAACCGTCTTCAAAAACAAATGGCAAGATACCACAGCGATCCGGGTCGGTATCTGTCCAGATATTACTGCGAAAGCTCAAAAAACCATTCGGTTTGCCATTACGAAATGGTGAGTTCGCCCAAAGAGCTGTTGCGACAGGCTGCAATGCAAGCCCAATGCGGAACATTTCAACCATTGTCTCTTCTGAATCAAAGTCCAGATTGACCTGTACCGTGCAGGTGTTTTGCATCATGTCGAGGCCAAGGGTGCCGCGCTTGGGCATATATTCGCGCATGATCTTGTAGCGCCCTTTTGGCATCCAAGGCACACCATCTGCTTGATCTTCGGGGCGATAACCAAGGCCGACAAAGACAATGCCCAGTTCAGAAGCAATGGACTTGACCTGCGCCAAATGTTCGTGGACTTCAATACAGGTCTGATGAATGGTATCCAGCGGTGCGCCGGATAATTCAACCTGGCCAGCAGGTTCCAGTGACACAGTGCTGCCATCACCTTTTGACAGCGCAATAATATTCTCACCTTCCATTACGGGGGCCCAGCCAAAGCGCTGTAACTCGTTCAGCAAAGCTCGAATACCTGATGGGCCTTCATAGGTCAGTGGCTTCAGCGTATCACGGTGGTAGGCAAACTTTTCGTGTTCTGTACCGATGCGCCATTGCTCAGGCGACTTACAGCCAGAGGCCAGAAAATCCACAAGCGTTTGCTTGTCTGTAATCACATTACTGGTTGGTGCATCGGAAGAATCGGCCATTTGTATATCCTGTGTTTATCAAACGTATAAATAAGCGTTGCGTGTAAAGATGGTCAGCGATTGCGCTTCCTGCAAGTGTCTCCGGCAATTGATTGCCAGATTGTCAGTGCGCTCAGAGCCGCTGTTTCCGCTCGCAGTATTCTGGGTCCAAGTGTTCCAGCGCAAGAAAACGACAGTTCTTGTAAAACTTCAAGCTCTGATGATGAAAAACCGCCCTCCGGGCCAACAAAAATACCATCCAATACACCATCGGTAGAATTTTGATTTATGATAACGGCAAGTGGGTCGCCTTGCCCGGTTTCATCCAGATACAATAATCGACGGTTTTCTGGCCAATGTTCCAGCAGTTGATCAAAGCTGACAGCCTCTTCTACTGTGGGAATGCTCAGGCGTTCGCACTGCTCACTTGCTTCAATGGCTGTTGCCTGCAAGCGATCACGATTGATGCGCCCCACATCTGTGTGGTGGGTGATAACAGGCAATAGTTTCGAAACGCCCAGTTCTGTGGCTTTCTCAATTAAAAAATCCAACCGGGTTTTTTTGATGGGGGCGAAAGCCAACCAGATATCGGGCTCATTCGATTGTGGGCGAAGCTGGTGATCAATCAGCAACGTGCAGGATGATTTACTGCTTTGATCAATGCTGGTCTGCCACTCTCCGTCACGTCCATTAAAAACAATAACCGTATCGCCCGG
>JABJOR010000187.1 GCA_018664265.1 Rhodospirillales bacterium | reverse complement strand
CAGTATTACGTCAACCACCGCTGGCTCGGTGGCATGATGACCAACTGGCAGACAATTTCAAATTCCATACGCCGTCTGAAAGAACTTGAATCCAAATTGGGCAGCGAAGAGTTGGCCGGTTTGACCAAAAAAGAATTGCTGAACCTGACCCGCGAACGCGATAAGCTTGAACGCGCACTGGGCGGCATCAAAGACATGGGCGCTCTGCCAGATATTCTGGTTGTTATCGACACCAACAAAGAAAAAATTGCTGTTGATGAAGCTAATGTTCTGAAAATTCCTGTCATCGGCATTCTCGATTCCAACAGTGACCCAAAAGGCATTTCTCATCCTGTACCAGGCAATGATGATGCTATTCGCGCTATCGAGCTGTATTGTGAACTTCTTTCAGGCGCCGTTCTTGATGGTATCCAGACAGAAGTCGGTAAATCCGGTGGTGATATTGGTGCATCCGAAGTTGCTCCAGTTGAAGAGCTGCCAGCAGAATTGGAAGCGGTTGCTGACGCTGCTGCTCCTGTTGCAGAAGAAGTTGCTCCTGCTGTGGAAGAAGCTGCACCTGTTGCAGTCGAAGCTGCTCCTGCTGCGGAAGAAGCTGCACCTGCTGCTGTCGAAGAAGCTGCTCCTGCGGAAGCTGAAACAAAAGCATAAACGACGTATTGAATATACGTTCACTGCTACTTGATAAGTAAAGGTTTGTACTATGGCTGAAATCACCGCTGCATTGGTGAAAGAACTGCGCGAGAAATCCGGCGCAGGTATGATGGACTGCAAAAAAGCCCTGACTGAAAATGATGGCAATCTGGAAGAAGCTGTAGATTGGCTTCGCACCAAGGGCCTTGCGACTGCTGCCAAGAAATCTGGTCGCGCCGCATCAGAAGGTCTTGTCTCTGTTTACGTTGACGGAAACAAGGGTGCTGTGGTCGAAGTTAACGCTGAAACCGATTTTGTTGCTCGCAATGAAACGTTCCAGAGCTTTGTTCTTACTGTTGCCAAAGTTGCTATCGAAGTCGGTGAAGACATCGATGTTATTGCAGCAGCAAACTTCCCCGGTGAAAGCCGCACGGTTGCTGAACAGTTGACCCATCTGATTGCCACCATTGGTGAAAACATGTCCCTGCGACGTGCATCTGTTACCACTGTAGAAGAAGGCGCACTGTCCTCATATGTCCACAATCAACTTGCCCCTGGTTTGGGCAAAATCGGTGTTATGGTTGCCTTGAATTCATCTGCCGATAAAGCGGCTGTTGAAGGCTTGGGTAAACAGCTTGCAATGCATATTGCAGCGTCCAATCCGGCATCTGTATCGCGCGATGATCTGGATCAGTCTCTGGTAGAACGCGAACGCGCTGTTCTGTCCGAGCAAGCTCGTGAAAGCGGTAAGCCGGAAGAAATCATCGATAAGATGGTTGAAGGTCGTATTCGCAAGTACTTCGAAGAAGTTTGCCTGCTAGACCAGACTTTCGCTATTGATGGTGAAAACAAGGTATCGAGCGTCCTCGAAGCTGCTGGTAAAGAAATGGGCTCGCCAGTAAGCGTCGCCTCTTTCACATCTTACAAGCTTGGTGAAGGCATTGAGAAAAAAGAAGAAGACTTTGCTGCGGAAGTTGCTGCCGTAGCCAAAGGTTAATCTGATTTGAAATCGGCGCACAAACCTGTAAAAGGTATGTGCGCCTTTTTTGTGCCTGAATTATGGTAATTAATCGGGGACGTATGAGAATCTGTGGTGTACAATCCGCGTCGATTTGAATCTTGAACATCTAGAACCAACAACACGGATGCTAAAATGACATCAACACCAAAATACAAACGCGTTTTACTGAAATTATCGGGCGAAGCTCTGATGGGCGATCTTGATTACGGATTGGACCCAGGAACCGTCGAACGTATTTGTGAAGATGTCAAAACAGTTCACGAAATGGGTATCCAGACCTCGCTGGTCATTGGTGCTGGTAATATCTTTCGAGGCGTGGCCGGGGCAGCAGCAGGCATTGAGCGTACGACGGCTGATTATATGGGCATGCTGGCTACTGTTATTAACGCTCTTGCAGTACAAAGTATGCTTGAAAGCATCGGTATTCAGACCCGTGTGCTTTCGGCTATTCCCATGTCTACTGTTTGTGAATCCTATATCCGTCGACGCGCCGTGCGTCACATGGAAAAGGGCAGGGTGGTTATCTTTGCTGCTGGTACAGGCAACCCGTTTTTCACAACGGATACAGCTGCAGCTCTGAGAGCTGCCGAAATGGGTTGTGAAGCCTTGATCAAGGGAACACAGGTTGATGGTGTCTACGATTCTGATCCCAAGACCAACCCGGATGCAAAACGCTACAAACAATTAAGTTATCAGGAAGTTTTATCGAATAATCTCAGAGTTATGGATACATCGGCTGTGGCTTTGTCCCGTGAAAATAACATTCCGATTTTGGTTTTCTCCATTCACAACTCCGGTGATTTTGCCAAGGTTGTTTGTGGTGAAGGAACCTTTACCGAAGTATCCTGATAAACGCTTATAAGCACTTATAAACAATGTGGGGCTGTATTTACGCAGCCAATTATAGTAAGCACAAATAACAAAAGAACATAAAGGGAGATCACCGTGTCTGAATTTGCTTTTCCAAAGATCAAAGCGGACTTCAAGCGACGCATGGAAGGTGCAGTTGAAATGCTGCATAAAGAATTTGCAGGCCTGAGAAGCGGTCGCGCAACAACCAGTTTGCTTGAACCTATTCATGTTGAAGCTTATGGCAGTCCCACCCCCATAAATCAGGTCGGCAATATAGGCGTTCCGGAACCACGTATGCTGTCTGTTCAGGTTTGGGATAAATCTCTGGTTTCGGCTGTAGAAAAGGCAATCCGTGACTCTGACCTTGGCCTCAATCCACAAACTGAAGGCCAAACTATCCGTATTCCTGTTCCTGCGTTAACAGAAGAACGTCGTGCTGAATATGCGAAAATTGCTGGTAAATATGCAGAAGAAGCACGAATTGCAGTACGCAATGTTCGCCGACATGGAATGGATGATTTGAAAAAAGCTGAAAAAGACGGCGACATAAACAAAGATGAACATCATGACTTCGGCGCTGAAATTCAAGAATTAACTGATCTATATGTTGGCCAGATTGATGAGTCTCTTGGCCACAAAGAAGAAGAAATCATGCAGGTCTAACGACGATGAAATCTGTTCCGCAAGAAACAGGCGAAATACTGCCTATTCCGCATCATGTTGCCATTATCATGGACGGCAACGGACGGTGGGCGCGTGCGCGGGGCCTTCCCAGAATAGAGGGCCATCGGCGCGGCGCTGATTCAGTGCGCAAGGTTATTCGAGCGGCGGCTTCTTCCGGGGTTTCATATTTGACACTTTTTGGATTTTCATCAGAAAACTGGAAACGCCCAATAGATGAAGTCAATGATCTGATGGGATTATTGAAATATTATCTTCGTAAGGAAATCGCAGAACTGCACAAAAATGACGTATGTTTCAGGGTCATTGGAGATCGCACCAAACTTGATACAGATATCGTTCGCCTGATCGAAGATTCAGAGAAGCTGACACGAGGGAATCAGGGACTAACTTTTATTTTGGCCCTTAGCTATGGTGGCAGAACAGAAATTACGGAAGCCACAAAAACGATTGCGGCTCGTGTCGCTGCTGGAGAATTATTTGTTGATGATATAACAGAGGATACAGTTTCTCGGCAGCTGTTCTGTTCTGATGTACCCGATCCTGATCTATTAATCCGAACCAGCGGCGAGCGACGCATAAGCAATTTCTTGTTATGGCAACTGGCTTATTCAGAGTTCTTATTCATGGAAACCATGTGGCCTGATTTTACAGAAAAAGACTTCACTATGGCTATTTCTGAATATCAGGGCAGGGACCGCCGCTTTGGCGGTATAAGCTGAGCACTTTCATGAGCAGCTTGCTGGTACGCACACTATCATCACTGGTCTTGGCACCAATCGTTCTTGCTGCTGTATATTTTGGCGGGTACGCATTTTGGGTATTTCTAATTGTGGCCTGCATTCTGTCATTTATGGAATGGGGACGAATGTGCCGATCTGTAAATACAAGGAATACAAACGAGAGAGTCAGCTGGAACTGGTTTATCCCGGGTTTCTTATACATACTTGTTG
>JABJOR010000186.1 GCA_018664265.1 Rhodospirillales bacterium | reverse complement strand
CGGAAACAGATTCACTGGTAAACAGATAATCAGAAGCAGACATTTAGCGCCCTCCTAGGCAAAATGCGGCCTCTCGTTAAAGAGACCTGAAAAAAAATCCAAGAGGGCTGCAACAGCTTTAAAACTGAACAAACGCCCACTTAGCCACTATTTAACGTGGAGGCAAGTAGATGAAATCCAACCACGCCTGAACACCGCGTTCAGGTATACTGCCTTTTGACAGGGAACGTTGATTTGGTCAAGTGAAATTATAGTAAGTAAATTTCATTTTTAGGCATTAAACGTTTTAGAGCGATTTCTGATTAACAGAAATCGCTCCAAACAATCTACAATACTTATGTTTTTAGAAACCCTAGAGCAACCTGGCCTCAAGTGAGAACAGATTAGTTTGATCTAGTCGTCAAAATCCATATCAGATTTTGCAAGTGTTTTGGTCAGCTCGAACAAACGCTTGCGAACCCTGGGATCAGAAATTTTGTAATAGGCCCGTACGAGTTCAAGGGTTTCCCGGCGAGCAAGAGGGTCGGCTTCATAGGTACCCTGTTCCTTATCGCGTAGTCCAGCAGCAAACCGGCCTTCATGAGTCTTAAGCTCCGTTGGCATGTCATCAAAAAAGAATGACACTGGAACATCAAGGATACGAGAAAGCTCATAAATACGGGAGGCACCAATTCGGTTGGCTCCCCGTTCATATTTTTGAATTTGCTGGAACGTCAAGCCGACGGAATCACCGAGTTTTTCCTGACTTACACCCAGTAGTGTGCGACGCAAACGAACACGGCCACCAACGTGGACGTCCACAGGATTTGGGGTTCCCGGAGGAAGTCTGCTAACTTTGCCGCCTTTTTCTTTCTTTGCTGTGCTAGATTTTGTCATTTTCCTGCATCTTTACTCAAGAGTGATTTGAAACGTCGCAGCATGAATTTTAGCGCATACGACACGATGTTCATCAAACATGAACGGGTTTTCGCGTTCATTACAAGCTAGATAAGTTGTCATACTATCATATTCAATCGATAATATCAACATAACAACAAATTGTCTCTATATTTAGAATCATTAAAATTTCAATCTTCTTTAACGCGATCTACTATTCACAACCTTTAATATCGTAAAGTATATTAGCATACTTGTACAAATAAGTATCCAGATTCGCCATTTATAGTGTGCATAATAAGTGATTGGCAGCGTTACTGGCAAGTAACTATCCAACACACCCTCAACTTCCAGGCCCAGCTTTACAACGTTGCGTCCATATGCGTCGATGACGCCGCTGATACCCGTATTGGCGACCCTAACCAAGGGCAGGCCTTCTTCAACCGCGCGCAATCGAGCGGCTGCATAATGTTGAAACGGTCCGGCAGAATATCCGTACCAGGCATCATTGGTAATATTTAAAATCCATTCGGGTCGATTTTGTTTATCGACAACATCCCCTGAGAAAATAACTTCATAGCATATCAATGGGCTGAGCGGAGGCAGGCCGGGCACGGACAGGGTTTTCAATCCTGTACCGAAAGAAAACCCGACGGCCCCGTCGGTTAGCTTTTCAATGGGCAGGATACCCTGAAACGGCACGTATTCACCAAAGGGCACCAAATGTGTTTTATCATAACCTTCCAGCACATCGCCTTGCTCGTCCATCACAAACAAGGTGTTCCAAACAACCCGACGCTTAGATGTATTTTGGGATATAATCTCCCGCCGCAAGGAGCCGCCCAAAAGAGCACCGCCTTTCGGTACAGCCTTTTTAAGCAACTGCATTAAATCAGGGTAACCGGGAACAGAATACGGTACCGAGGTTTCCGGCCAGATGACATGTGTCGGCACCCTGCCGTCTTGTGCGGGGGCCACACTCATGTCGATCAGCTTTGCCACATGTTTGCTACGCAAATCTTTTTGCCATTTCAAACGCTGGGGGATATTGGGCTGAACCAGTCGCAGCACCACATTATCAACGTATGTGAGCTCATCACCAGATAATCGCCACGCTCCAAGACTCCACAAAACAACAAACACGCCGAGACCGCCACCAAGCCTGAAGGCCAGCTTTCCCACAGATTGCTTCTCGTCCATCACAATGATGGGCAAGGCAGATACAAATACCGTGAGCAGGCTCAGCAAATAGACACCGCCAAACGCAGCAGTTTGCAAAATTTCATCCGAGATCACCCAGACACTGCCAATCAAATTCCACGGAAAGCCCGTGAACGCCCAGCCACGCACACCTTCAAGCAAAGTCCACAGCCCGGCAAACAGCACAACGTTCGAGATGCCCATGCTTGAAAGACCACCGTATCCGCCCCGCGATACATGCGGTGACAGCCATTTATAAAGTGCGCTCACAATGGCAATATAGACCGCCAGAATGGCCGCCATTCCCATCACACCGGGAACAGCCAACAAGGCATGGCGCTCGGCATACACAAAGAAGGCATACCCGATCCAATAAATACCGACGATGAAATGGCCAAAACCAAACGCCCAACCCAGCGCAAATGCGCGGCGCGGACTTGCTGCCGAATGAACAATCCATAACAAACCGCTTAATGCTGGCACCAAGACTGCAACACCAGACACCGGCGCAAAGGCAAGTGCAGACACCCCTCCAAGAACAAGGCTAAAGAACAGTTGCTTTTTGTGTGACAGCTCTATCAGCCACTGAAACAATCGGCAGGCGACAGAGCGGGTAGCAAAAGCATTCATGACAGTATTATTGTTTTTTTAGCGGCGTTGTCGGTGCCGGAGCAATTCGTCGAATACGGACACGATTTACCCGTCTGGGGTCCGCATCCAGAATTTGAAATTCCAGTCCAGCGGTGTGGGAAATCAGTTCACCCCGAATTGGCACATGGCCGATCATTGATGAGACCAGCCCGCCCAGGGTATCAATATCCTCGCGCTCTTCATCTTTCAATAACGGACCAAACGCTTCTTCCAGAATTTCAATTTCAACGCGGGCGTCGGCCTCGAAAGTGCCGTCAGTCCGTGTCAAAAAGTCCGGCTCTTCCGCCCCATCGTGTTCGTCTTCAATATCGCCAACAATTTCCTCGACCAGATCTTCAATGGTCAATAAACCGTCAACCCCGCCATATTCATCTACCACGATGGCCATGTGCGTGCGCGTCACCCGCATTTCCAAAAGCAATTCCAGAACTGGCATGGATGGAGAGACAAACAAAATCGTGCGCTGAATTTCGCCCAGCGAAAATTTCTCAACCTGACCACGCCAGGCGACCACGTCCTTGATATGCACCATGCCAACCACATCATCGAGGGTTTCACCATACACAGGAATTCGCGAATGACCCTTGCTGGTCATGATCTCGATTATTTCTTCGAAAGAGGCCGCTGAGCTGGTGGCAACAATATCGACACGCGGCACCATCACATTGGAAACATTACTGTCCCTGATTTCAAGAATATTCTTGATCAGGGTGTGTTCGCTTTCATTGATGGGGACGTCGGCGTCGCCACGATCTTCGATCATTTCATCGAGAGATTCACGCCAGGTTACTTCGGAATTTGAATTTCCAAATAACGATCGCATCCAGCCGCCAAATCCGGCCGAACGATCTTGCGTCACCGCATCCGTCTTTGCGATTGTCGGAGCTTCACTATGCTTGGCTTTATCTATTGCTTCGTCGTTCATTGAGACTCACCATATGGGTCATCAATCCCCATGGATGCCAGGATTCGCGTTTCCAGTTCTTCCATTTCAACGGCGTCATCTTCTTCGATATGATCGTAACCCAGCAAATGCAACATGCCATGGGCGACCAGATGCTTAAGATGATTGGTCAGGGGAATTCCCATTTCAGCCGCTTCGCGCCGCACGACGCCAAGAGCAATGATAATATCGCCAAGCATGTATGGGAGGCCCTCAGGCAACTCCACCTCATCTTCATCATCAAGGGCAACAAACGATAAAACATTTGTCGGGCCCTGACGGCCTCTGTAATCCTGATTAAGCTCGGCTACAAATTCATCATCGGCAAGCACGACAGCGGCTTCATAGGTCTGGTCTTCGTTGAACCCCGATTCGTCTTTGTCATCACGGGTTTGCGCAAATACTGCCTGTGTCACGGCCTGACACATTCCTTCAATTGTTGTGCTTTCATCAAACCAGGCTTCATCCCTGACGATGATGGAAACATCCAAACCTGTATGATCACTTGTCTCTGTCATGATCCTGTCCAGTTGCATTTGCACCATTGCGGCCATTGACTTTTTCATAACGCGCGCCAGCCTGACGTTTGACCTCTACCTGATCATAAGCTTCTACAATTCGCCCGACCAGAGGATGACGGACAACATCAACGGTAGAAAATTCAATAAACTTCAGGCCCTTTACGTCGCGAAGGGTGTCCGCTGCATCGCGCAAACCCGAACGGGTACCGCGGGGCAGATCGACCTGGCTTAAATCACCAGTAATAACCATACGCGAGTTTTCACCCAGTCGGGTCAAAAACATTTTCATTTGTACGGCTGTTGTATTTTGCGCTTCGTCCAGAATGACAAAGGCATTTGAAAGAGTTCGTCCACGCATGAAGGCCAACGGAGCGACTTCGATCTCATCACTCTCCAGACGTTTTTCAACTTGCTGGGCTGGCATCATATCATACAACGCATCATACAGCGGACGTAAATAAGGATCGACCTTTTCGCGCATATCGCCCGGCAAAAATCCGAGCTGCTCGCCAGCTTCCACGGCAGGGCGGGACAAAATGATGCGATCAACAACACCACCGACCAGCAGCTCCACCCCCTTGGCAACAGCCAGATAGGTCTTGCCGGTCCCGGCAGGGCCAAGGCCAAAGACCAGATCATGCCCGTCAATGGCGCGCAAATATTCCGCCTGGTTGGCAGAGCGCGGAGAAATAGTTCGGTTGCGTGTCTGGATGGTTATCTGGGCATCGGCGACGCTGCCTTTATCATCAGATGACATCCGCACGGCTGCGTTGACCTCATCAACAGAAACATCCAGCCCGCGTTCAAGACGGGTATACAATTCTTCCAAAACGTTACCGACTTCAATCACATCGCTTTTTTCGCCAACAACGGTCAGCTCATTCCCGCGCGCGTGAATGACAATGTTATATTTTTCTTCAAGACGGGTCAGGTTGGCATGGTGAATGCCAAACAGTTCCTGGGCCAGTGTATTATCTTCAAATTGCAGGTCTTGCGACGTGTGAGTGCTTTCAGCCTTTTGTTTTTTCTTCGCCGGGCTTTTTGCCTTCTTTAAGCCATTCTTTATATTGGTTGGTTTCATAAGTTTTTATGCGGTCCTTATCAATGGATCATCAAGAACAAGTGTAGCGGCAAGTGAATTGGAATGCGAGCTATCAATCTTAAGCATGGCGACAGTGCCCATCAAGTCATGGGGCGCTTCCACATGGACGAGCTGCATATACGGGCTTCGTCCGACAAGCTGACCTTCATGTCGGCCCATTTTTTCCAGCAACACCGGCATGGTCTTGCCGACGCAATCCAGATTAAATGCCGTTTGCTGGTCATCCAGCAGGGTCTTCAATTCGGCAAGACGTCGGGTTTTAATATCTTCATCGACCTGAGGCTGCATCATGGCCGCCGGGGTTCCCGGGCGGGGGCTATACTTGAATGAAAAGGCCTGTATGAACCCGATCTCGCGGATCAGGGCCATGGTTTGCTCAAAATCTTCTTCACTTTCACCAGGAAAGCCGACAATGAAATCTGACGACAGGCCGATATCAGGACGCACCGCGCGAAGACGTTCTACAAGGTCGCGGTACTGGCTTGCGTTATGACGTCTGTTCATGGCCGACAGCACACGATCCGAGCCGGACTGTATGGGCAAATGCAAAAACGGCATCAACTGTTCGACATCGCGGTGCGCCGCGATCAACTCGTCATCGACTTCGGCCGGATAAGATGTGCTATAGCGAATGCGCGACAGGCCATCAATTTCGGCGATTTCGCGGATCAGCCTGCCCAATCCCCATTCTTTGGGACCTGTTGCTTCGCCATGATAGGCATTCACGTTCTGGCCCAGCAAGGTGATCTCGCGTGCACCATTTTCCGCCATGCGGCGCGCCTCAACCAGAATTTCATCCACCGGGCGAGAGAATTCAGAACCCCGTGTGTAAGGCACAACGCAGAATGTGCAGAATTTGTCACAGCCTTCCTGCACGGTCAGGAAAGCCGCATTGTTTTCCACCCGGGCGGTCTTTGGCAAATAATCAAATTTAGATTCTGTGGGAAAATCAGTGTCCAAAACGGACCCAACCTTGCGCGTAGCCTGGGCAACCATTTCCGGTAAGCGGTGATAGGTTTGCGGACCAAAGACCATGTCCACATAAGGGGCTCGGGCAATAATTTCCTCACCCGCTGCCTGGGCAACACAACCCGCAACAGCCAAAATCATGGCCTCACCTTTTGCCGCCTTGGAATCTTTCAACGGGCGCAAACGCCCCAGCTCGGAAAAAACTTTCTCGGCCGCTTTCTCTCGAATGTGACAGGTGTTCAAAATAACCATATCGGCACCATCCGCCGTATCGGTTATTGCATAGCAAAGGGGTGCCAGAAGGTCTGTCATACGATCAGAATCGTAGACATTCATTTGACAGCCATAGGTTTTAATGAAGAGGGATTTTGCCAATTTCAGGTTCTGTCCATCAGAGAAATATCAGCCTTCATCTTTCTTGTCAGGGTCTGTTGGCTGGCAGCCATCCAGTGGCACGCCATAAAGTTCCAGACGATGCCCGACAAGGCGCAGGCCATATTCACGGGCTATCGCCTGCTGCAACGCTTCAATTTCGGGATTGCTAAATTCAATCACGTCATCCGTTTTAACATTAATCAGATGATCATGATGATCTTCCGTTAATTCTTCATAGCGGGAACGACCATTGCCAAAATCATGGCGCTCAATAATTCCCGCTTCATCAAACAGGCGAACGGTTCGATAAACCGTTGCAATACTGATGCGTTTATCGAGCGCAGATGCGCGCTCGTAAACTTCTTCTACATCCGGGTGATCTGTAGCCTTGGAAAGCACACGTGCAATAACACGTCGTTGCTCAGTCATCTTCATACCTTTATCGATACAAAGCTGTTCTATTCGGGTCAGGGCCATAACGCTGATGTGCTCTCGTCAATAGTGTGCTGTTATCTACAGCCCTACACTACGCTTTGCGGCGCTTTGCGGCGCTTTGTACCAAGGCCAATTTTCTTGGCAAGGCTACTACGGTGCTTGGCATAATTGGGAGCAACCATTGGATACTCCACACTCAGACCCCATTTATCACGATATTCTTCCGGCGACATATTGAAGGCAGTCTTCAGGTGGCGTTTAAGCATTTTCAGCTTCTTGCCGTCTTCAAGACAGACAATATAATCAGCAAATACGGATTTTTTAATGGGAACGGCAGGCCGCGGCTTTTCTTCTTCTTCTTCCGTGCCACTAATCGTTGCCAGAGCACGATATACATCCTGGATAATGTGCGGCAAGTCTTCGGCACCGACAGTATTGTTACCGGAATGTGCGGCGACAATATCAGCGGTCAGTTCTAATATTTCCATGGTTGTTGGTTTATCAGTCATCCCCAAGTCCTTAGAATATGTTACGGTGTTGCATGTAAAAACATCATTTGAGCGCAGAGTAATTTGTTAAAACGTCATCAAATCTCAGAACGTCTGTATACTCTTAATATACTTAATAGTGTTTTTCTATCATCTATACAATAATAATCTTGTATATTACGACATAATATAACATTCATTTGATTAAAGCTATACATAATAAGTAGAAAGAAAATTGCCTTGAAATCTGACAGTCTACAAAAACCGGACCATTTCATTGATATTTCTAGTGAAATATGCCCGATGACCTTTGTAAAAACCAAATTACTGATTGAACGCATGGGCCAGGGAGAAACAGCGGAAGTTCGTTTGCAAGGCATCGAGCCCCTGGAAAATGTCCCCAGATCTATAAAAGACTTTGGCCATGAAATACTTTTACTGGAGCCGGAAGACAAAAACGGACCAGATCACGGCATTCACAGATTAATTCTCAAAAAATCCTGAATACAGGTATTGCAGGCTTCTCTATTGCTGTCTGAGACGCCCCCCGTTCGGGCTTTTTTTCGCCTCGGGCGGGCGCAGATAAACCGGCCCCGGTGGCATTGCG
>JABJOR010000185.1 GCA_018664265.1 Rhodospirillales bacterium | reverse complement strand
TATTACGACTTACGGACAGAGGCCTTTCGGCTGCTTGCATTGAAGGAATACAGAAAACAGAATCTCCCTTCATTGCAATCATGGATGCAGACCTTCAGCATGATGAAGCAATCCTGCCACAATTATTAAAAGCTGTTAAGGACGATGGCAAGGATATTGCCGTTGGCAGCCGCTATCATGGTGATGGAAGTACAGGTGATTGGTCGTTATCGCGCACCTTGAAAAGCCGTTTGGCGACCCTGATCAGTCGCCTTGTTCTTCCTCCTGATTTGAAAGACCCCATGAGCGGGTTCTTCCTTATGCGTCGTAAAATTTTTCGGGCAGTTGAAAATAGCTTATCAGGAAGGGGCTTTAAGATATTGATGGATATTTTTGCCTCATCCAGTCAGAAACTGGATTTTGTAGAAATCCCGTATACTTTTCGTCTTCGCCAAGCTGGTGAGAGTAAGCTAACATCTCGTGTCGCTTGGGAGTTCCTAGGCTTTGTTTTCGAAAAATCAGCAAGAATGCGCTTGATCATACTATCACTCCTGTGGGGGGTGGTTCTGATGGCAGCGCTGTTGCCAGTCATTCTGGCCCAATATCCGCCCGGTGTAGATTTACCAAGTCACTTGGCACGTGCATTCATCAATTATCAACTGCCGTATAATGAATATTTTCAACAATATTATACATTTGAGTGGGATATTCTCCCAAATCTTGGCATAGATGTTGTTCTCTGGCCTCTTATTCGTATTCTTCCGCCGTATATCGCTGGTAATGTTTTCGTTGGCTTAACAATTTTATTGATGTTTGCAGGCGTGGCGATGCTCCGTCGAGAGTTATACGGACGGGTCGGCCTAATGCCGTTGTTCGCTACTTTGTTTGTATATAATTTCCAAATTCTTTTAGGGTTGGCTAATACATATCTGGGAATTGGCCTCGTGCTGGTTTCTGTCGCTGTCTGGATGCGAGCAAACCACTGGAACTGGTCGTCGAGGTTATTAGTATCTAGCGGCTTATCTGTTTTGCTGTTTTTTACGCATTTGATTCCACTGGGGTTTTATGCAGCCACCATTGGCTTGATGCGGGCTTCGGAGATTTATAATGAGCGGAAATTTGATTGGCGTAAGGAAACTGTACTCGTTGGGCAATTTGTAATTCCATTTATTCTTTGGTTACAGGTTAAAGCCCCAACCCATGGCGCAACTACAATTTTTGGACCGTTTCGTGAACGCTTGATAGCTGTGTCATCTCCCGTATTTTTTGGTACTACATCTGCCTCTGTTCTTGCAGGAGTTCTTTTGGCTCTGCTCGTTTGGCTGTTGATTTATCGACGAATTAAAGTCGCTCCTGTTATGAAGTGGTCAATTATTCTATTGGCCCTCATCTGTTTGATACTGCCCGTTAACCTGCTTGGAATAGGACTTTTCAATAGTCGCTTACCTCTGTTGGTGGCGCTTTTGATGGTCGCATCTGTAGAAATTGTAATTCCAGAGCACAGGCTCAGGCATGCTCTTATAGCTGGATTGATTATTATCGCAGCACTTGGTCTTAACAACGCCAACACTGTAATTGCTGAATGTAATGATAGAAGGGCAGAATTTATTGACGCCCTTGAAGTTATTCCCTCAGGGGCGAGAATATTATCTGTGACGGAATCAAAGTTAGATTTGCAAGCCTGTCCGACTATCTATAACTGGCATATGGCAGAGCTGGCGGTAATCGAGAAATCGGTTTTTTTGCCATTGATGTTCATTCAGATGCAGCCGTTAGATGTTCAACCACATCTGCGCCATTTGATCCCCAAACAACCTCGGCCCTTTTCCCCGGAAGCTTTTAAGGGGGAATATGCACCCTATGGAGAACCAGGCTGGGATGAAGTCATTGCTGAGCGTTGGAAGCATGATTTTGATTATCTGGTCTGGTTTCATCCCGGAACAACCCCCAAGGGGGTGCCGGATTCTGTTGCCCCAATTATTGGTACAGATTCATTCACTATTTTTCAGATTGAATTGAATTAACGACAGATATTTTCTTGTTTCGCGGATATTTCGGATTTATTTAAATTAACCAGATTTCTGAAACAACAAGATCGTTAGCATGAAATAAAAACCGATCAAATAATCATAGGCTATGGCAATTTCTCATGACCCTCAAATTCATAATAGAAGACCCAGTCAATATCGCTGATAGCGAATAGACTGGCACAACAAAAAGATATTATAATGCATTTTGCTTTTCGGTAGAGCTATCTGTCAGGGGATTAATCTCTTTGGAATGTGATAATTCCATTTTCATTATTGAAACTGTCCGTTGCCGAGTGAAATAAATGCCAGGGTATTTCAGGGCGTGAGCTATTATGCCAGAATACCGGGATAATAGACTGTGTCCTATAGCGACATCCATTGATTGTCATAACTTCTGTTATTTCGACTGGTTTACCAGAGCCGGGGCCAAGTTTCATTTCTCCTATGATAGCATAATCTGCACACTCACTCTTTTTGATGACACAGTTCGGCAATTCATCTTCAATGCTTATCTCTGACAGAACAGTTTTGTCTACTTGGTCACAATAGGTGACCTCCGGAACATAAAACATCGGCGAATAAGCCATGTATTCAGGGTAGGTAACAATGGAAGCATCTGGGTTTGTGCGTTGAATACGTTTCACAGCTTCAATGTATCCTTCGGAACCTGATGTGAAATCATTGAAACGTTCTGCTGTGTATGCGCACAACGTACATCTGAATGGCTGTTTGTTTGCCAGGGCGACAGGGCTTAAGTGAAGAATGTTTGTGAAAACAAGCATCGCGCCCAGGACAATCGATGCAATGTGTGAATAGGCCCAAACGGTTGTCAGCGCCGTTGCCGAAATGATTGCGATGATTGGAAACAGTGGTACCAGATATCGCATATCGGCAAGATCAGTGGGTTGAATTTCTCGTGGGGTCATTATTGTAATAACGAAAATATAGCTAACGATTGATATCACCAATGTTATTGCGGTCATACAATCAGGGCGTAGCCACGAACGTTTACACCCTGCCCATGGTAATAGCAGTAAAGGGATGAGTAGAATCGGCATGAATTCAAAGGCGCTCAGGCTGGAAATATGCAATCGAAAAAGTGCGAAAAAGCTGAAAAAAGGTTCGACCAATAGTGGTTTGCTGTCTAACCGAGGGGACACATCGTTCTCAATCAAAACAAGCCCAATTAAAATCAGGGTGGTCAGTCCTAGGCTCCCTAAAAATATAAAATGCTTTTGTGTTTGAAATTTATCGATAAGCAATAATGGTGTAAGTGAGGCAACCAACGCTATTGCCATATAATAATTGGCATAGAACAGTCCAGCGCAGAAAACTGCACCAAGGGCAGTTATTGCAATAAATCGATCTTTGCTATTGCTGTGTTTGGATATTCCTTCACCCCATAAGCCAAGAATCAAAGCAGTGAAAAATAAGCCGAGTGAATAGTAACGTGCTTGTGGGATATAGAGTAAAAAAGCCGTTGATGTGGCGGCAATAAGGGCAGGCAATCCGTGATTTCTATGGTCACTAAGGAATCCTTTTGCGGCCCAGCCTAGAATTAATACGGATAGTGCTCCAAACAGAACAAAAGGAATCCGTGCGCCGAACTCGTTTTCGCCAAAAATAATCATTCCAGCAGCCGCTATATAATATTGCAGCGGTGGGATGATGACATTAACAAGGTCCTCGTTTAGTTCATACCCCCCCTTGTATCCAATAACGTTGTTGCCATCCCAGGCGCTTAATTGTCCTTGCTCAATCAGGTTTCTGGCAAACAATGCGGTATTTGCTTCATCATCCCAGAATGCATGGTTGGAAATACCTGTCAGGCTGATGCCCAAGACAAAAAAGAAACCAATTAGAATGTGGACTCTAGGGGCTTTGATGATTT
Organism: Rhodospirillales bacterium; assembly: GCA_018664265.1. Lineage (GTDB taxonomy): Bacteria > Pseudomonadota > Alphaproteobacteria > Rhodospirillales > Casp-alpha2 > JABJOR01. Next base: position 1,462 of record JABJOR010000185.1, on the reverse strand, counting down.
GGCAAACTGTAAAAAGGAAGCTTTTCACCTGTGGGCGCTCCAAAACTATATTTGATAGAGAAGAGTATTGTTTTGCTCGCAAGGTGCAAGGAAAACTCTTTCAGCATATTTGAATCGTTTTAACCTATGGCACAGCTAGAAAATCGGGTATAATTAACATCTCGAAGGGAGTTTGTGCTCATGGGAAAAATACTCACAACCATCACTATTATTCTGTGTCTTGTTCTACCCGCCAACTTTGCGAGCGCTGATGTGTCGGGTTTTGCGAGGGTCATTGACGGTGATACGTTCTGGATTGGTGAAACAAAAGTTCGCTTATTCAATATTGACGCACCAGAGCCAAATCAGAAGTGCCTTGATGGCAATGGCTTATCCTATGATTGCGGAGGGCGTGCCGCAGATGCCTTGTCTTCGTTGATGTTGAACCATGCAGTCCGGTGTGTTGGTGATAAGACAGACGATCAAGGATTGCTTATAGGAATATGTTTTGTAGATAATACAAACCTGAATAAGGAAATGGTTCAACGTGGTTGGGCCGTTGTTTATCGCCAGAAAAAGTATGATGAGCATTATCTGGCATCTGAAAAAACAGCAAAGAAAATGGGCAACGGACTCTGGGCTGGTGATTTTGTAATGCCATGGGATTGGCAACCGAAATAAGCGGATTGTTTTTCTTGCTGAAAAGCCGGACTTCAATATCTTTGACGATGACGGCCTTTAGACAACTGTAATTTCAATCTCGCCAATGCCGTCAATACCACCTGTTATCACATCGCCAACAATGACCTTGCCAACGCCTGCCGGGGTGCCTGTGTAAATCAGATCACCGGGCATAACTTCAAAGGCTTTCGACAGGTGGGAAATTCCTTCTTGCACATTCCACATTTGCATATCCAAATCACCATCTTGTTTGACTTCACCATTGACGGCTAGCCAGATACGGCCACTGCCCGGGTGCCCGATTTCACTGGCGGGGCGAATGGCTGAAATTGGGGCTGCATGATCAAATGTTTTTGCAGCTTCCCATGGGCGGCCATGCTCTTTGGCGTAGGACTGCAGGTCGCGGCGAGTCATGTCGATGCCAACAGCGTAGCCGTATATACAGTCAAGAGCGTCTTCAGCCGCAATATCCTTGCCGCCTTTCTCCATCGCGACAACCAGTTCTATTTCGTGATGAAGATTTTCAGTTTGTGGAGGATAGGGGAAGTTACTGCCGGATGGCAGAAGTGAGTCGCCTGCTTTTGAGAAAAAGAATGGTGGTTCAGGATCATCATGCCCCATTTCTATACGGTGGGCATGGTAATTCCTGCCGATGCAATAAATTCGACGAACGGGAAAACGCGCGTCAGTCCCTGCAACTTCTACAGATGGCACAGGGACTTGCGCAATAACAAAGCTCATTACTATTCTCCAAAATTACCGTCAGCAATTAACCGATGATGCCATTCAATGTGGTGCTCGG
>JABJOR010000184.1 GCA_018664265.1 Rhodospirillales bacterium | reverse complement strand
TATTACGAGCTCGGCTGGGGCGGCTGGTGGTTCTGGGACCCGGTTGAAAACGCATCCTTCATGCCATGGCTTGCTGGTACGGCGTTGCTGCATTCTGCCACCATGGTTGAAAAGCGCGACACCATGAAGGGCTGGACGATCTTTCTGGCTATCGTTGCTTTCTCACTGAGTTTGCTTGGTACATTCCTGGTGCGCTCCGGTGTGTTGACCAGTGTGCATGCCTTTGCCACAGACCCTGCGCGTGGTGTATTTATCCTGATCCTTCTAATCGTTGTTATTGGTGGATCGTTCGCGCTGTTTGCCTGGCGCGGTCCAGGCATTCGCAACAAGGGGTTGTTTCAGCCTGTGTCTCGTGAAGGCGCGTTGCTGTTAAACAATCTGGTTATGACCACGGCGGCGGCGGCGGTTTTGCTAGGAACCCTCTATCCATTGTTTCTGGATGTGGTTGGCGGTGAAAAGGTTTCCGTTGGGCCACCATTCTTTAACACAGTCTTTATCCCCCTGATCGTGCCGATGATTGCCGCTATGGCAGTCGGGCCTTTGTTAGGATGGAAGCGGGCTGATCTGGGTGCCGCCATGCGCAAGCTGTGGCTTGCCGGATTGCTAACCGTTATTGCTGCCATTGGTACATGGTCTTACGTTACAGGCGGCCCATTCATGGGTGTTGTCGGCATGATCATGGCTGTTTGGCTGGGTGTGGGAACACTTGTTGAACTTGCAGAAAAAATACGTTTTCTACGGGAACCTATTGGCGCGTCTCTGTCGCGCCTGTTTCGTATCCCACGAGCAAGCTGGGGCATGACATTGGGCCACCTCGGGTTGGCACTTGGCATTGCCGGAATGACCGGAGCCGGAGCCTGGAAAGTTGAATTCATCAGCACCATGGCCCCCGGTGAAACGGTTCAGGTCGGCGGCTATGATTTCACCTTCGAGAAGGTAGAAGAAGGCCAGGGACCAAACTACTTCCTGACACGTGCGACGTTTAGCGTCAGCAAGGATGGCGAAAACATTGTTGTGATACAACCGGAAAACCGCAAATACCCGGTTCGGTCTATGCCAACCACAGAAGCCGCTATTCATACTATGATACTGGGCGATCTTTACGCTGTAATCGGTGATCCGGTGGGAGAAGATGGTGCTTACGTCACGAGGCTTTACTGGAATCCGCTTGTGGCCTGGATGTGGGGAGGTGCAATCTTGATGGTGCTAGCCTCCTTAATCAGTCTGAGCGATCGACGTTATCGTATCGGTGCAGCCCAACGACGTAAATCCAAACCAATTCAATCTTCTGCGCAAGCGACAAGCGCCTGAACCGCAACCAGATACAGACAGGAAAACAGCCGTGAATTCTAAACGATTGATCTTTTTCTTGCCCGTTGCCGTGTTCACGGTTCTGGCGATTTACTTTGCTATTGGTCTTACGAAAGACCCGCGAAAGTTGCCATCCGTTCTGATCGATACCCCTGTAGCGGAATTCGAATTGCCCGCTATTTTGGGCCGGGCAAATGAAGGCCGGGAATGGGGATTAGTATCAACAGACTTCAAGGGTGAGGTTGCCTTGCTCAATGTGTTCGGGTCCTGGTGCATCAGTTGCAAAGTGGAGCACCCTTTCCTGATGCAGGTGAAACAGCAAACTGACGTCCCCGTTCATGGCATTGACTGGCGTGAAAAAAAACCCGAAGACGGGCCAGAATGGCTGCTACGTGAAGGTGATCCCTATACGCTTGTGGGCGATGATCCTGACAGCAAGGGCGCGATAGCCTTTGGTGTGACGGGCGCCCCGGAAACCTTCATTGTCGATAAGAACGGCATCATTCGCTACAAGCATGTTGGCCCGCTCGACGCCACCATCTGGAATGAAACCATATTTCCCATCGTTGAGGAGCTGCGCAAGCAATGAGCATAAGAATTTTCTTGGCATCCTTTGTTATGGTTTTAAGCCTGACGAGTTTGTCCTTTGCGGTTGAGCCCGGTGAAATGCTGGATGATCCCGTACTTGAAAGCCGCGCCCGTGAAGTCAGCGCAGGTCTCAGATGTGTTGTTTGCCAGAACCAGTCCATTGACGAATCAAACGCTGAACTGGCCCGCGACATGCGGATATTGGTTCGGGACCGCTTGCTCAAAGGTGACAGCAATCAGGATGTTCTCGATTACATGGTGTCACGCTACGGTGATTTTGTGTTGTTGGAGCCGCCTTTCAAAATGGCAACGTACTTCCTGTGGTTTGGACCGTTGCTGTTTGTTGCAATTGGTTGCGGGGCTGTATTTCTGATCTTCCGTAAAAAGAAATCTCAAACAGATGTTGCGCCCAATAACACGGCACAAACTAAGGCCCCAAGTCTTAGCAAAGACGAACAGCATCGCCTGGAAAAATTGTTAAATGAGGATGAAGACTGATCATGACACTCTGGATCATCATGATTGCACTGGCAATTTGTACGGCGGCTATTATGGCGCTACCCATGTACTTGCGCCGTGGCGATACTCAAATCACACGGCAGGCCTATGACATTGCCGTCTACAAGGATCAACTGGCAGAAGTCGAGCGCGATCTGAAACGCAACACTATTACTGTGTCAGAGGCTGAGAATATTCGTTATGAGATTCAGCAACGTGTCCTTGCTACACAGAATGATGAAGCTGGAAAATCGGGGGAAATCGTAACCAAACCCAGCTTTTTCATATTGGCAATTGTTGTCATTATTCCAATCTTTAGCGCTGCCTTGTATCTGGATATGGGATCCCCCGACACACCGGATTACCCCCACGCCGAACGTAACGACACTCAGGCACCCCAGCCCCATAATGCAGACAATAGCGATGCCCCTGACATGGACGAAGTCATTGCCACATTGCAGGAACGCCTGAAACAATCCCCGGATGACATAGAAGGTTGGTCCATGTTGGCTCGCAGCCTGATGGTCGTGGATCGCTATGACGAAGCGGCACAGACCTATAAGAAAATATATGAGATGACTGGCGATATCATGGATAAATCCGAGTACGCCGAAGCCGCACTGATGGCGAACAATTCGGTCTTCACGCCTGTTATCCTGACTATATTCCACGAAATCTCAAAGGCTGATCCACTTGATCCTCGCGCCCGGTTTTATATTGGCATGGAAGCCCTGCAAAGTGGCAACGTTCAGGCTGCCCTGCAAATCTGGATTGATCTATTGTATATTTCACCGCCAGATGCACCGTGGTTTTCTACTGTGGAAGCACAGATCAATCAGGCCGCCAATGATGCCGATATAGACCCCAACACCATAAAACCATCACAGAAAATACTGGACATCGCAGGGCAGCTTGGCACTGGTCAAACTGAACCCGGCCCAACAGCAGAAGATGTCGAGAACGCCCAAAGCATGACCAGCAGCGAGCAAGATGAAATGATCCGCTCCATGGTTCAGGGGCTGGCAGATAAATTAGCAGAGAACCCAAATGATCCGGAAGGTTGGATGCGTCTGATCAAGGCCTATGAAGTTTTAGGCGAAGTTGACAAGGCCGCACAGGCCCGCACAATGGCTGGCAAATATTCCAATTAGGATCACACCATGACCATTGAAACGTCCATCGCCTTTGCTATTGCCTGCTTTGTTGTCATGGCGACACCCGGACCAGGTGTTATGGCGACGATTGGGCGCGGCATGACCCATGGCTTTTGGCAAACCCAGTACTTTGTTATGGGAATTGCCCTTGGGGATCTGACGTACCTGCTCAGCGCTATATTTGGCCTGGCTGCCATTGCTACGCATTTCGAGGGCGTCTTCACGATCATTCGCTGGATTGGTGTTGCATACCTGATCTATCTGGGCATCAAGGCATGGACAGCACCGCCTGTCGATCCGCGTGATATAAAGGTTGGCAGTCCAAAACCTGTCGCAGGTTTTCTCGGCGGATTGTTTCTGACATTGGGCAACCCCAAAGCGATTATGTTTTATCTGGGCTTCCTGCCAGCCTTTATCGATATGAAAAATCTATCCGGTACAGATATTGGAATCGTTGTTACAATTGACGTCGTTGTTCTTGTAACAACAATGGCAACTTACGCATTTCTGTCATCCAGCGCCCGGATGATTCTTCGCTCGCCGCGCGCTATAAAATACTTTAACCGAAGCGCCGGGACCGTGATGATCGGAACCGGAGCCTTCATCGCCATTCGCAATTAATCAATTTACGGACCATCTTATGAGCAATTTCAAGACCATTGACGATATCGACGTACGGGGCAAAAAAGTACTGGTACGAGCCGACCTGAACGTTCCCATGCGCGATGGCGTCATCACCGATGCCACAAGAATTGAGCGCACGATACCAACCTTGCTTGATCTCATAGCGAAAGGGGCTACGGTTATTATTCTGTCCCACTTTGGCAGACCCAAAGGTGAAGTAAATATGGATATGAGCCTGTATCCCATATGCGAAGCCCTTTCATCCGCTGTTGGTCAACCTGTCTCATTCGGAGCAGACTGCGTTGGTGCTGAGGCTGAAGTCGCCATTGCCGCGTCCAAACCTGGTGATGTTATTTTGCTGGAAAACCTGCGCTTCCATCCAGAAGAAAAGGCGGGAGATGAGTTTTTTGCCGGGCAGCTGGCCGAGAACGGCGACGTCTATGTCAACGACGCCTTCGGGACCGCCCACCGCGCGCATGCCTCCACGGCCGTCATCGCCAAGTTCTTCCC
>JABJOR010000183.1 GCA_018664265.1 Rhodospirillales bacterium | reverse complement strand
TCTTTTCTAATTATATCTGTTATTCTGTATCCGGGCTGATATCGATTGCCTGTGGCAGACTGGCGGGCTTTGTACTGCGATTCTGGTTGCCTTTGCTGATTTCGATCTTGCGAACTTCAGGTTTTGGTATGTGTTGCTCCAGATCAACATGCAACAATCCGTTATCCAGGGATGCCCCTGTGATTTCAATACCTTCTGCCAGCACGAAACTGCGATGAAACTGCCGGGCTGCAATTCCGCGATGCAAATAGATACGGTCCTGACTGTCTTCCTGTGTACGCCCCCGAATGACCAGTTGATTATCTTCGACGGTAACTTGTAAATCATCCATGGAAAATCCTGCCACAGCCAATGTGATCTGAAGCTTGTATTCACCCGTTTGTTCGATGTTATAAGGGGGGTATCCTTCAGCCGAAGTTTTTGAAACCCTGTCGAGCATTTGTTCCAGATGATCGAACCCCAGAAATAATGGACTGTTGAAGCCAGTTACGCGTGCCATAGCGGGTCTCCTTGGTTAAGCGAGAGGTGTTACAACTGTAATGCCTGACAGCCTCCTTGGAAGCACTGTCGGGTAATTTAATACGCTATAAAATGGGTCTAATAGCGATCTGTGTCAATCATAGTGCTGAAAATGCAGGTAATTTTAAATCATTTAGAAAAAATGTGTGTGCAGTGACATTCGTCACAGATGATTGGGGAAAAAAAGGTGATAATGAATAATCGAAACAATCGGAACCCACAAAGTTCCATATTACGCCTCTCTCAATAGTTACCCTCTCTGAAGACCTCTCTCCGCACTTCGGCCTCTTAATTTCAAGAGGCCGATTTTTTTATCTGGGCTGATGGCCATTAAAAAAAGGCCGTCAGAAGTAATTTCCAACGGCCCTTTTGAAAATATTGGGAAACCGGAATTAACCTTTCCAGACGCCTTCTTTGCGAACATCTTCCATTGTCAGTTCAATACCTTTACGCAGGATATCTACCATGATGTCGATTTCTTCCTTGGTGATAATCAGCGGTGGTGAGAAAACACACATATTGATCAGAGGCCTCACAAAAAGTCCCAGTTTCGAGCAGTGCTCATTGATACGGTTACCGATCTCATGATCCAGTGCCAGTGAATCACGGCTGTCAGAGCTGATAGAGCACTCCACACAGCCCAGCATGCCGATTCCGCGCACATCACCAACGATGGGGATGTCTCTTAGCTCCTGCAAGCGGCTCTGGAAGTATGCACCGACCTCGCGTGCGTGCTCATTGAGCTTTTCACGTTCCATGATCTCGATGTTCTTGAGCGCTGCTGCACAAGCCACAGGATGTCCGGAATAGGTAAAGCCGTTTGAGAAGTACGAATCAGGTGCATCATCGCCCTTAAGACGTGCCATGACTTCATCTGCAATGAACAGGGCTCCAAGAGGTTGGTAGCCTGATGTAAGGCCCTTTGCAGTCGTGATCATGTCTGGCTTGATGCCGAATACCTCTTCTGAGGCAAAGAAATGGCCCAGACGGCCCCAAGCCGTTACAACCTCATCCGAGATATAAAGCATGTCATTTGCATGGCAGATATCCAGAATACGCTTGTGATAGCCTTTTGGTGGAATGGAGACACCGCCGGAAGCCAGCAGAGGTTCACCGATGAAGGCCGCACATTTGTCCGCACCAAGCTCGGCAATCTTATCTTCAAATTCCTTAACAAGGAATTCCAGCCAGTCTGCATCACCAAAGCCTTCGGGGCGATGATAGTGCTCTGGATCAGAAACAAAATGGAATAACTCGGTGTTGGCGTCCATAAAGCTCTTGTCGCGTTCTTTGCCACAGGCAGAAGATGCCAGATACGTGGAGCCGTGGTAGGCCCGTTCGCGAGAGATGATGTGCTTCTTTTCAGGTTTGCCACGGACATTGTTATAAAACATAACGAATCGCAGGGCACTATCGACGGCGGTTGAGCCGGAATTGGTCAAAAAGACGTTGTTCAGATCACCAGGACTGATTTCTGCAAGCTTTGCACACAATACGGCTGCTGGCACATTGCCTTCTGTCCAGGGGGAGCAATAAGGCATCCGAAGGGCCTGATCGCGAATCGCATCGGCGATTTCAACACGGCCATGACCAACATTTACGCACCACATTCCAGCCGGGCCGTCGATGTAACGGGTTCCGTCTGTGTCGTAGTAGTAAATGCCTTCAGCCCGATCAATTATAGGCCGTTTGTTTGTACCGAGGCCTTTCATGGATTCCCATGGATGGATGAAGTGGTTGTCTTTTTCCTGTAACTGTTCTGTTCCCAGATTGGATAAAATATTCATAACTGGCCTCGAATTTCATAAAAAGGTGAACTTAAAGAATAAAAAATTTGTTTTATTCCCAACTCTTTTGCAATAGCCTGCAAAGGTTATAGACTTGTTATGCTGCAATGAATAGCATGTTTGCGATACCCCGATGGGGGTATAAAATGTAATAGTGCATTCAATAATGATGCACATATAATAATCTGAGTGGCTTTTTAGTTTTTGCTTAGGGTGAATAGGGAAGTTGTAATTTATGGATGGTTTAACCTTAATGATTCTCAAGCGACTGGCCTTCGGTGTGGTCACGTTGTTTGTTATTTCATTAATAATTTCTCTCGGCGTGGAGTTATTGCCGGGTGATTTGGCGCAGGCCATGCTTGGTCAATCAGCAACACCTGAAACGCTCGCCGCTTTTCGCAAAGAGCTGGGCCTCGACCAGCCCATGTATGTTCGCTATCTGACATGGATCACTGGGATTTTGCAGGGTGACCTGGGAACCTCGCTTGCCAGCCATCGTCCGGTGGTTGATTTGCTCGGAGGGCGCCTTGGAAACACAATATTCCTGGCAGCTGTATCCGCAGCAATTGCCGTTCCGGTTGCTGTTATACTTGGCATGCTCGCAGCACTTTACCGTGAAAGCTGGTTCGACAAGTTCATATCCATGACAACATTGAGCACAATTTCATTTCCGGAATTTTTTGTTGGCTACATCCTGGTTCTGTTTTTAGCCGTAGAATTCAATGTGTTCCCAAGTATTGCCAAGTTAAATTCCCGGATGGACTTTTTTGACCAATTGTATGCTATTTCCTTGCCTGCTATTACGCTGACGCTGGTGGTTATCGCTCACATGATGCGCATGACGCGTGCCGCAATTTTGAATGTGATGACCAGTCCCTATATTGAAATGGCGACATTGAAGGGCATGACGCGCTCACGCATTATCGTAAAGCATGCTTTTCCGAATGCTCTTTCACCAGTGATCAACGTGATTGTCTTGAATCTGGCCTATCTGGTTGTCGGAGTTGTGGTTGTTGAAGTTGTATTTGTTTATCCAGGTTTGGGCCAGTTGCTGGTCGATTCTGTATCCAAGCGTGACCTGCCAGTCGTTCAGGCCAGTGTGATGATTTTTGCATCTACTTATGTGTTGCTGAATTTGACAGCGGATGTCTTGGCGATTATTTCCAATCCAAAATTACGACATCCTAAGTGAGGGGCCTGATATGAATGATTTCTGGAAGCTTCTGAAAAGTGCCCCCTTCGCTGCAAAGCTTGGTGTCTTTATAATTCTGATTAATGTTTTTGCAGCTATCTTTGCTCCTGTGATCGCGCCCTACGCTGAAACGGATGTTATTGGTGATATGTGGGACGGCGGTTTTTGGGATGAAAATGCACCACAGCACAGCCCGGTTTCTTTGCTTGGTACCGATCATATTGGACGGGACTTGTTTACCCGCCTGATTTATGGTGCCCGCAATACTATCGGTATTGCATTTGTAACCACGTTACTGTCTTTCGGTGTCGGGATTACAGCCGGGTTTATTGCCGCAACTCTGCGTGGTTGGGTTGATCAGGTGCTTAGTCGGACGGTTGATGTTTTTATGGCTATTCCGACATTGATTTTTGCTTTGATGATTCTTTCCGTTATGGGGACATCCATTCCGGTTTTGATCGTTGTGATTGCCATTCTGGATGCTACACGCGTATATCGAATATCGCGTGCCGTCGCCATGGATATTGAGGTCATGGAATATGTCGAGGTGGCAAAGCTGCGCGGCGAAGGGTTATGGTGGATTATCCGCCATGAAATCCTACCAAATGCACTTGCCCCGCTGGTCGCAGAATTCGGTTTGCGGTTCTGTTTCGTGTTCCTGTTTATTGCCGCTCTCAGCTTTCTTGGGTTGGGCCTCCAGCCACCAACGGCTGACTGGGGTAGCATGGTGCGAGAAAATGCTTCCGGTATCAGTTACGGAATTATCGTGCCGCTTATTCCTGCTGCCGCGATTGCGTTGCTGACTGTTGGTGTAAACCTTGTTGTTGACTGGTTCCTGCATAAGGCTTCCGGTATCCGCGAAATTAAATAATGAGTAATGGTTCAAATTAAAACCAAAAATTTTACAGGAAGAACTTTATGTCTCGTTTGTTGACAATCAAGGACCTCAAAATTGAGGGTTATCAGGAAGAAAAATGGAACGGCATTGTTCATGGTGTCTCATTAACTCTGGAACGGGGCGAGGTGATCGGCCTGATTGGTGAATCCGGTGCCGGAAAATCGACCATTGGCATTGCCTCCATGGGCTACGCCCGTCCGGGTTGCCGTATTACAGGTGGATCTATCGAATTTGACGGGATGGATTTGGCGCAGGCCTCGGATGAGGAATTGCGCAAGCTGCGCGGTGTCCGGATCGCCTATGTAGCGCAAAGTGCAGCCGCCTCATTCAATCCGGCCCATACCTTGCTTCAACAGTTTGCTGAAACTCCGGTTAAACACGGTGTCATGACCTTTGCCGAGGCCGAAGTCAAAGCGATTGAGCTATACCGCAGCCTTGACCTTCCTAATCCGGAAAGTATCGGCAGTCGTTATCCGCATCAGGTTTCTGGTGGCCAGCTACAGCGTGCCATGGTGGCTATGGCTATGTCTTGTGATCCTGATCTGATTATTTTTGATGAGCCGACAACAGCCCTTGATGTAACGACCCAGATCGAGGTTCTTTCGTCTATCAAGAACGCGATCAAGCAACACAACACTGCGGCTATTTACATCACCCATGATCTTGCTGTTGTTGCTCAGATATCGGACCGAATTATGGTTTTGCGATATGGAAACGAGGTCGAGACAGGTCTCGTTGGACAAATCGTGCAGGATCCGAAAGAGGACTATACACGTGAGTTACTTAGCGTGCGCAATGTGCGTCACGACACGATGGAGCATTCTGATTCTGACAGCACCATTCTGGAAGTCAAAAATATCTCAGCCAGCTATGGCAATGGCGTGCGGGTACTGAATAATGTTAGCACAAAAGTCACAAAGGGTATGACTGTCGCCGTGGTCGGGGAATCCGGCTCTGGAAAATCTACAATGGCCCGTGTGATAACCGGATTGTTGCCCCCTGAAGAAGGCGAGATTTTGTTTCACGGGCAACCTTTGTCGCCATCCTTCAAGGATCGTTCGCTGGACTTGTTACAGCGCATCCAGATGATTTATCAGATGCCGGATGTTGCATTGAATCCACGCCAAAAGGTCAAGGATGTGATCGGGAGATCTGTCGAGTTTTATACTGGTCTGAAGGGTGAATATAAAAAAGCTCGGGTTTTGGAACTCATTGAAAAAATCGAACTTTCAGATAGCTATTTGGATCGTTTTCCGTCTGAACTTTCCGGTGGCGAGAAGCAACGCGTTTGTATCGCGCGTGCGCTCGCGGCAGAACCCGAACTGATCATTTGTGATGAGGTTACCTCGGCGCTGGATCAGCTCGTAGCAAAAGAAATTCTGACGTTGCTGCAGGATTTGCAAAATGAACTGGGCATGTCCTATCTGTTCATCACTCACGATCTGGCAACCGTGAAGGCAATCTCTGATGATATCGTCGTCATGTATGGCGGTGAAGTAGTCGAGCAGGGTTCAAAAACAGAAATCCTGACCCCGCCACATCACGATTACACAGACCTTCTGTTGTCCTCAGTCCCCGAGATGGACCCGAACTGGCTCGATGGTGTTTTACAGCATCGCCTTGATCTGGAAGCGCGTGGCGTTATTATCCACACGTAAGACACTCCAAGTAGAAAAATAATTATCAAACGACAAAACCCTCCGCTTTAGGCGGAGGGTTTTGATGGTGGAGCCGAGGGGAGGTTCTACCAAATTATATAAAACCCCAGCATTCTCAGCACCTTCAAGCAAATCCATCGAATTGTTGCTCGCTGTACGGCGACAGTGTAACGCAGACCAGTGTTAAAACCAAGTTAAAACGTTAAAGTCGTATTCCTTATTTGCTGATCTCAGGCTCATAACCTGAAGGTCGTAGGTTCAAATCCTACCCCCGCAACCACCGAAGTCGAAGCTGTCTCATCTGAGGCGGCTTTTTCTTGTTCTGCGTCCTGCCAACCCTCTACAATCCCCGCAAAGCTGCCCTCAAGGGTAACATCAAGTCCGTCACCATCTGCGTTCGGTGTGACTGTGATCTCCTTGATCATATGACGGATTGTATCTGAGAGGGTGCTGTTGGGAGATTGGTCCTGATCGGTAAAGACCAGCAGATTATCCATTATGGAGTAATAGGTCTTTTCTAGAATTTCTTGTGAGGGAACAGGTGGAGGCGGGGCCACACCTTCTTCCAGCAGGTCTTGAATATGGATGCGCTCATCTTCAAGTTTCTGGGAGCGTTCCTTGATTTGTTCGTTATACATTCCATTCTCAATTGCTGAGAGAATATGGCTTTGGCGGTTATCGATCTCCTTCAGGCGAGCCTTATAGGCATCTTGCTCTGCACCTTTACCCTGATTAACCTCAAAGAGAAGCGTCTCCCATTGTTTA
>JABJOR010000182.1 GCA_018664265.1 Rhodospirillales bacterium | reverse complement strand
GGTCGCGGCTTCTACGACTACTCCGGCGACGAGCCTGTCCCAACCCGTTAATTCATATTCATGTTTTTAAAAAGCCTCTGATAATCTCAGAGGCTTTTTTATTATCATCGTGGAAACGCTTCTCTCAAAGCTTTGACATGGTCAGGCCCAAGACCACAGCATCCACCCAACATACTAACGCCCAGGCTTACCCATTCTTTGGCCTGTTCAGCCAGAACCTCTGGCTCAATCACATCAATAAACTGCCAGTTGGGCATAGTGAAATACCCTGATTCAGGATAGGCACCAACAGGGCCTTGCCAGTATTTTCGGATAATATTCAAGGCCTCAACCACATCAGTTGTCGGGGTGTGCATTATATTCATTGCCTGCACAGGGTAATGGGCAACACCCTTTACCAACCTTTCAAATTCCAGCTCGATTTCATCGAAAACAGAAAGTGTTTCTTTGTCTTTAAAGTGCTGAGCACTCATCCCAACCCAGACGGGCAAGCCCGTTTCCAGGGCTGCTTCGATACAAACACTGGAGTGCTCTGCATTCTGGCACATCTCAAGGGCGATTAAATCAACCCCTTCTTCTGCCAGTATCGTAGCCTGTTCACGTGCTGACTCAGCCAAACATTCCGGCTTCACCCATTTGCTGTCACGTACAGTCGTCCATTCACAGATTGATCCTGCAACAGCAACCGGGCCATTCGCCACATTCTCGCGAGCCTCAAGAGCCAACCGTACAGCATCCCTGTTGATGTTTTCTACATGCGCGCCCTCGCCATTGGGCTCCAACATGTGCCTTCCAGCAGCAAATGTGTTGGCAATAATGACTTCTGCACCAGCCTTAATGAAGGTTTCATGGACACTGCGCACAGCATCGGGGTCAGCCAGTACGGCAAGCCCGCTCCATACAGCGCCGCTCATGGGAACGCCGGATTTTTCAAGCTCGGTCCCCATACCACCATCAATAATCAATGGCACTGCATTGTTATTCATACGTTCTGATAACCAGATGGAGCCTACTTGATTGTCTGACATGATCTTGATCTCCGTTAATTAATTCTTCACTGACTTGACACTATTAATACAATCTGTAAACTAGAACAAAGAGGGAACATTAATGCAGTCAGTTAATCATATAGAAAGCCTTATTGAGGCAGATGAATGGAGAATGGAAATTCTTTACACGGTAAAACAGATGCAGTTGCCGGATTGGGCAATTGGTCCCGGTTTCGTGCGCTCCGCCGTTTGGGATGCAATTTCCGGCAAGAAAAGCAGGACAGCGCTCAACGACATTGACGTTTTGTATTTTAATAAATCAGATATCTCTGAGGCGACAGAAAAATCGCTTGAGGGCGATTTAAAAAACCGTCTTCCCGATATTCCCTGGTCTGTTAAGAACCAGGCCCGAATGCACATACAAAATAAAGATAGCCCCTATACCGATACCGCAGATGCCATGTCGCACTGGCTTGAAGTTGCCACCTGCATTGGCGTGCGGATGCGTGCGAACACATCCGTTGAAATCATTGCCCCTTATGGCATTGATGATTTACTCAATATGCAGGCACGCCCCACCCTCAGAGGGCAGCAAAAACCCGACCAGTACCGCCTTTATCTCAAGAAAAAGAACTGGCTCAGGTACTGGCCTAATTTAGCGATACAGGAAATTTAGATCAAACTAATCTCAAATGGAAACATTTGAGATTAGATAATTTGATCGCTTTCAATAAGATAGAGCAACTTATCTGCCCTCACTTGAGGTCAGGTTGCTCTAGTGCAGTTCAGCGCGCAATTTCTGACGCAGGATATCAATCGGAACAAGCTTATCTTTGGCTTCAAAACACCAATACTGCCATCCATTGCAGGACGGGGCCTTTTGAACATGAGCACCAGCCTGATGAATGGAGCCACGGAAATTCGTTGTTGCGACGGTTCCGTCGGCTCGAACTTTTACGCTATGACGGCGATTGATATCACAGAGCTGCGTGCCCGGCTCTAACAACCCACGTTCCACAAGCCAACCAAAAGGTATACGGGGCTCAGATCGTTTGGCCGGCGTTTCGACCAGTGATGTATCTTCTACGGGTATCACTTTGGCGATCCTTTCCCGGGCAATTTTTATGTAATCTTTATTTTGTTCAATGCCGACAAAGTTCCGCTTCAAGCGTTTTGCAACCGCGCCTGTGGTGCCCGATCCAAAAAACGGGTCCAGAATAACATCACCAGGGTTGCTGGATGACAGGATAACGCGGTGCAACAGGGCTTCCGGTTTTTGTGTCGGATGCGCCTTGGAACCATCGGCCTGTTTTATGCGTTCTTTGCCTGTGCAAAGTGGCATGGTCCAGTCGGAACGCATTTGTAAATCATCGTTCAGGTTCTTCATGGCCTCATAATTAAACTTGTACTTGGCCTTTTGACTGCGCGAGCACCAGATCATGGTTTCATGTGCGTTGGTAAAACGTCGCCCGCGGAAATTCGGCATGGGGTTGGTCTTCAGCCAGACCACATCGTTTAAAATCCAGAAACCCAGATCCTGTAAAATACGACCAACGCGGAAAATGTTGTGATAGCTTCCGATCACCCACATGCCACCATCGGGCTTTAGCAGGCGACGGGCCGCCGTCATCCACTCTTCGGTAAACTTGTCATAAGCAGCAAAGCTGTCGAATTGATCCCAGGCATCATCAACCGCATCAACCTTGGAATGATTAGGCCGCAGCAATTCGCCTTCAAGCTGAAGATTATAGGGCGGATCGGCAAAAATCGTGTCAATGGAGCCTTCCGGCAAAGCATTCATCGCTTCGACGCAGTTTCCCTGAATAATTTTGTTTTGGTATTTCTTTGGTAATGTTGTCATGACGACAACATGAGTCACGGGCGATTCATCGTCAAGAATTAAATGGAATCAATACGTTATTAAATTTTCATAACCCTATATGTTGAGTCCGTGATTCAAGGAGACTCAATATCTGGTGAAGCTTCTAAAGCGGCTTTTACAGGTTTGAAGCTGCGGCGGTGATGTTTTGTCACGCCGAGGCGTTTTAGGCCGTCTTGATGGGCTTTGGTTCCGTAGCCGGAATTCGTGTTCCAGCCATAGCCCGGAAAAGCCTGATCCAGATCTTCCATAATGGCATCGCGGGTGACTTTCGCGGCAATAGACGCGGCTGCGATCGAAAGGCTTTTTGCGTCTCCCTTGACGACACATTGCACCGGGCAATCTAGCTTCGGGGGCTTGTTCCCATCGACAAGAACGTACGACGGGGCGTTCGGTAAATTTTCTACGGCCCGGCGCATCGCCCGCAAGCTCGCCTGTAGAATATTGATTTCATCAACCTCCTCTACACTGGCCATGCCGATGCCCAGTAGAATTCCAGCCTCAGCCTTCATCCACTCATAAATCTCAAAACGTCGTGTAGGTTTCAGCTTTTTTGAATCATCCAGCGCTTTCAGCAATTCATCTGGCAATAACCCGATATCCAAAATTGCCGCCCCGGCAACCACAGGTCCAGCCCAGGGGCCACGGCCAACTTCATCAACACCAGCGATTGTTGTATGACCATCCGCTATGGCTGCCTGTTCCAGAACGTAATCAGGCATCGTTGTCTTCTTTAACGCTCGAAGATGATTTTTCTTTCTTTGCAGCTTTCCGTTTTCTCCATTCACGCATGAACAAGCGTACTCGATAAATCAATATTCGAATAGTTCGTGATGTGGTTGAACGGGCTTCACCGAGTGTCTCTACAACCAGTTCAGCTTCTGGTGCGTAGATGGTTCGCAGGATCTCTGAAGCTGACTCCCGACTTTCAAGTGCAATCGACTGCAAGCGTCTGGCGGTCAGCACAAACAGCGGACTAAGGGCCAGACTAAGCACCGTAACGGCAACCACAATGCGGCTGTCATCGTAACTGATCAGGCCTGAATCAATGCCAATTTGTGATAGCAGAAACGAAAACTCCCCGATTTGAGTCAACATGACCCCGGCAAGGAAAGCATGATGCCAGCTCTGTCCCAGCGAGCGCAGTGTTCCAACATTCAAGATGGTTTTAAAGACGACGACCACCAGGAATAAAGTGACCACAGTCCAGAGGTTTTCCCAGATGAAGGTCAGGTCCAGCAGCAACCCTATAGACAGGAAAAACACCATCATCAAAATGCTCTGTATAGGTTTGGCAGCTTCAATCATCACATGGCGTTGACGCGAACTGCCGACCACCAAGCCTGCAATAAAGGCACCGTAAGCCGCGGATAAGCCAAGCAAACCGGAAATTGAAGCAGCAGCAAAGCAAAACGCCAAAGCCGTCAATGGCTTCAAATCTTCATGCCCGGCAATAATAGCGGCAAAGGGCAGATTTACTTTTACGCCACGACTGAGATGCCAGATTAATCCCGCCAGCAAAGCAATAGAGCCAACGATGCGAAGCCCGGCCTCAAAAGTGAAACCACCGGCCTCACCTGCACCATCGCCTGTTCCATGAACGGCGCCCAGAGTGGAGACAATCAACATCATGGGAACCACGGCCAAATCCTGAGCAATAAGCACACCGACTGTTACCGTACCTGTTCTTGTGCGTAACTCGCCTATATCTGCCAGAACCTTAATCGCCACAGCCGTTGAAGACAGGGCGACCACGAACCCAAGCAAGATTGCGAGCCCTAGGGACCAGCCAAAGACTTGCATACAAATCAGCATAATGCTTGTAGATGCCCCGATCTGAACCATCGTGGTTATAACAGCGAGCTTCCATATTCGTTTAAATGAACGCAGGGAAAGCTCCATGCCCACGACGTAGAGCAGAAGCAAAACGCCGAGTTCTGCAAGGCTATCAATCTGGGCACGATCGCGAACCAACGCAAGCGCCGAAGGGCCGAGCAGCACGCCAGCCAGAATATAGCCAACGATAGCAGGCTGGCGCAGCCTTTCCATAAAGATACCGCAGCCCATTGCGGCCAGAGCCACAAGAGCGATTTCCGTTAATCCTGAATGTTCTGCAACGACTTCCATATCAACAAGCTAGATCAATCTAACCTTAAAGGGAATCATTTTAGGTTAGATAATTTGATCAGCTCTAAGGATAGGCTTCATGACGCACCGCAGGATCATTCGCTATAGCCTCAAGCAACCAATCTCTGAATTTTGCCACACGTTCGCGTTCTAGATTTTCAGGGGGACAAACAAACCAATACCGGAAGTTGGAAGACAAAACCAAATCAAAAGGCTTTACCAGTCTGCCTGTTTCCAATTCACGCTTCACAAGAAATTCGCTCACCAATGCGACACCGGCACTGCTCACAGCAGCTTCAACGGCAAGACTGTCACTGGTTACAACCGGGCCTTTCGTGCCGTCAATATCTTCTGCGTCAGACAACTTTAGCCACATAGACCAGTCTGTTTGCATGCCTGGCCCAGCGAACCAATCCATATGGATAAGAGTGTGATTGGCTAAATCAGGTACTGTTACAAGAGGGGGATTTCCATCTCGTAACTCAGGTGAGCAAACGGGGACGACATCCTCATATGCCAACGAATCTGCATGCAGACCAGAATATGGACCCTGGCCAAACCTCAACGCAACATCGACATCGTCATTTGAAAAATCCGCAACGGAAAGTGTTCCATCGATACGAACGGTGATTTCAGGATAGCGTCTATTAAAATCTGCCAGATTAGGCATCAACCATTTTCCTGCAAAAGCCGGCGATGAGGATATGACAAGAGGAGCATTACTTTGCTTCTCGGCTAGTCGAATGCATCCTTGCGCCAGTGAATCAAACCCTTCCCGTAAGTATGGCAACAGTGCCGCGCCTGATTCCGTCATTTCAATTGCCCTTACCTTTCGGTGGAACAAAGGGATACTTAAGAAATCCTCCAGTGTTTTGACCTGATGGCTGATGGCTGCAGGCGTGACCGAGAGCTCCTCTGCCGCAGCATTCATTGAGCCAAGGCGTGCTGCTGCTTCAAAAGCGCGAAGAGAATTTAAGGGTGGCAATCGCCTCATGTTAACACCTATGCATTAGAAATACTTAATTATCACACGAGGACTTCTCGTTTGTAAAGCCTGGTATTCAGGGACTATATACTTAATCAGACACGCCACCCAATTGACCATAGACAAAAGGAATTAAGCAATGTTTGTATTCGACAGTTATGTAAATATGTTTCACGTGCCATCAGCGAATAGCACCAATTCGGGACATCAGGATCAAAACCCACGCTTCAACAACAATGCAGGAACATCCTTAAGTCACGCAGTGAGCCACACAGCTTACCAGCTTGCATCTCAGATTGATGACTTGTTTCTCAGCAAAAGAAACAAATGATAACGTTTATATTAAATAGACTGAAAAACTCATTTTTACACGTTACACATGTGTTGCATAGAACTCCCGACTAGGGCAAATTAATAACAATAACCACTATTGTTATGATCTGCCTGGGGAGCGCTGCGTTTGGAAACGCCATTTCATGACCAAAGAATCATTGAATTTTCTGACCACATGGAAGCTATCCGTGAGAATGGTGGTGTCATTAAATTCAGCGATATAGATTTGATGGACCTATACAAACTTGCCCCATTTATTGTTATCTATAATCGAGAACAGAGTGGGCGGCTTAAAATAAGATTTGTTGGAACTGCTATAACTCAACAATATGACCAGGATGTAACGGGTACATACCTTGATGAACTGAATATAGGCCCAAATTCTGACAAACTGGCCCCTATATACGAACAATTGATAGAAAACCAATTGCCTCAGTGGATGTTTATCACTGCTGAAAGCCCTGAAGATATTACCTTAAATCGAAAAGCATCTTTTTATGCCTACGAGAGACTGGCATACCCTTTGCGAAATGATACAGGTGACATTACCAATATAATCTCTTTGGTTGCCCTACAATCCATTACAAGTGCGCCCATTGAATTTAAACATATTGAATTAGACTGAATATAATACCAGACTCTCTTTATGCTGAGCATTATCATTCCCACACTGAATGCAGACGTTAGCCTTGCCGCCACACTAGAGGCTTGCAAGGCAATTGAGAGCGAGACCATCGTAAGCGATGGTGGCTCAACAGATCAAACATGTGAAATAGCCCAAAGCATGGGCGCAAAACTGATTTCCTCCAAACCTAACCGGGGATTACAACTCAGGCATGGCGCTGAAAACTCAAATGGCGACTGGCTTTTGTTTCTTCACGCAGACTGCATACCAGCACAGAACTGGGGCACTTGCGTTGAGGACTTCATCAACACCAAAACAAATCGTTATCGGGCTGGTGTTTTTCAGTTGAAACTTGACGATACGACCAGACAGGCAAGACGCATCGAGTGGTGGACCGGGTGCAGGACAAGGCTTTTAGCCCTGCCCTATGGCGACCAGGGATTGTTAATCTCACGCGCCTATTATAATGGTTTGGGAGCGTATCGCCCTATACCGCTTATGGAAGATGTCGACATCATTCGTAAAATAGGGCGCAGCGGCCTATGCATCCTCCCCACACATATCACAACATCGGCGAAGCGTTATCAGCAGGATGGCTATTGGAAGCGCCCTATGCGCAACCTTGGCCTTTTAAGTTTATATTACCTGGGAGTGCCTCCAAAATTTTTGGCCAGGCTATACCAATGATTACGCCTGCCAATCATCTGGTAATATTTGCTAAGGCCCCAAGAATGGGGCGCGTAAAAAGCAGATTGGCATGTGATGTTGGCCTTCTTGCTGCGTGGCAGTTCTATCGTACCAACCTGCAAAACACGATCTTCAAGTTTTCAAGCCGCCCAGGGCATGCTGTTCCCTGGAAAACATATTTAGCCCTGACACCGGATGCTGAAACCCTGCCAGGATTTTTCCCAAAAATTCCGATCATAAAACAAGGACATGGCAACCTGGGAAAGCGTATGGGTCATGTAATGCAGGAAATGCCCCATGGGCCTGTCATCATCATTGGAACGGATATTCCAAGCATATCCCATCTTCATATTTCAAAAGCATTCAAGATTCTTGGCCCTAGCGACAGTGTAATCGGGCCGGCATTTGATGGTGGATACTGGTTAATCGGGCTTAAAAGAAGCCCTCGAAATCAGATGAATGCAACCCATCACATCTTTAAAGACGTTCGCTGGTCAAGTCGGCACACCCTTGAGGACACCCTAAACAATTTAAAGAAACGCCATATGAGCACAGCAATGCTTGAGCCTCTGGAAGATGTCGATGATGAAGCATCTTATTTGCGCTGGAAAGATGCTATGCGGCCTAAAGATGCTCGGTAAGGCGCGGTAACATTTCAATGAAATTACAAGGCTTGCAACGGATGTCGAGTTGATGGATCAAAATATCATCCCAGGCATCTTTACAGGCCCCTGGTGATCCAGGCAGGGCAAAAATATACGTGCCATTTGCAACGCCCGCACAGGCTCTGGACTGAATGGTGGACGTTTTAATTTTTGCAAAACTCAGCCAGCGAAACAGTTCACCAAAACCGGGAATGTCCTTTTCAACAACATCGCTGAGTGCTTCAGGTGTTACATCACGGCCAGTTAGCCCGGTTCCGCCAGTTGAAATAATTATTTCAATTTTGGGGTCAGCAATCCACTGTCGATATTGATCAGCAATTAAATCTCGCTCATCCTTAACGATCGTTCTGTTAGCGAGAACGTGGCCTGCATCTTCAAGGCGCGCCACAAGGGTATCGCCAGAACGATCCTCTGCAAGAGATCTTGAATCAGAGATGGTCAGGATAGCTATATTAACGGGTAGAAATTCTTTATCTGTCATTTTCTGCTACTTCACTTGAGTGATGTTCAAGTGATGTATAAACAGGCCACTGCCCACTCGCAAGCATCCTGAGCGATGGTGTTTCCTGCCCCATGCGATCCCGGTATATCCACAAGTTTGAAAGGACGTGTTCAACAAACTGACGGGTCTCGCGTGAAGGAATTGCTTCAATAAACAATAACGGGTCATTCTGGAATTCAGTATTGCGTCGCCACTTGTTCAGATTTCCCGGTCCACCGTTCCATGCGGCAATCATGGAAACCAGATTTCCCTTGATTTTATTATCGTCACGCAGGATTTCTATGTATCTCTGTCCCAGTGCCATATTCAAGCCAGGCTTAAAAAGCTCCTCGCGTTTGCTGGAGTGAAGACTGCGATCTCGGGCTACAAAGCTAGCCGTTCTCGGCATCAACTGCATCAGTCCACGTGCGCCAGCCCAGCTTTTAGCCTTGGGGTTAAATCTGGACTCCTGCCTGATGAAGGCAAAAACCAACGCTGAATCAACTGTAAACCCTCCATCCGGCTCCCAGGACGGTAATGGATAGGTAGCGCTGTCAAATCCACCATCCGGAAATAACATAGCGTCAAGACGGACCGCCAGTTCGGGCATGTCTGCATTTGCGGCTAACGCCAAAATACCATGAGAATGCTCATCACTTTCTGATGCTGCGGCCTCAAGACGGAGCTCTTTCTCAGCCCGTCGTTGCTGTCCAATCTCAATCAAAGCAATTGCCCTGCGACCGCGAGGGGTGTCAGCAAGGGACAAAATTGAAGCTTGTTGAATTGGCAAGGCTGCCCACTCCAATTCTTTATCCAAACCAAGAACCTGCGCCGCCAGCATGCCGTAAAACGTGCGGGAATGTTCCGCCGCTATTTGCAACATGGCACTTACTCGTTGCGGTGCACGATTCTGCATATGAGCACGGGCTGCCCAGAAGGCTCCTGCAGCATGCAGCCATGGAGATTGGCGAGGCGATGTGGTCATTGCTTCAAAATGATTAGCAGCAATTCCAACTTTCCCTAACCTGTACGCGGCCAAGCCTGCTGCCCAATGAGCTTCCGGCACCAAATCACCGGATCTATCAGCTGCCGACCCAGCCCATTCCAGTGCCCACTCGTCACGCCCATCGATAAAGTACCGAAAGCCCAACATGGCTTTGACTTCATCGTATTGAGCATTACTAAATAGTTTTTTTACCTCTGCATTTTTGACCAAACGTTTGGCGGCCAATGTCTGACCTCTACCGGCAAAGCGTTTGATCTGTCTGCGTAATTGACGAACACGGTAGCGCTTGGATTTGGATATTTTCTTTCCGGGGAGCGGCTCAAACGATGTCGAAGCATAGGGTGATCGCGTTGGCAAATCCGGTTTTTGAGGGTACTTCCAATTGGATGGGCGACGACGCAATGCCAATTTGTAAATCCGTGCCGCTTGTGGATGATCGGCATAGGTCTCCATCCAATCCTTAAGTTCCTTATATTTGGAACGGTACTTGTTTGGGTGCATATAGCGCTGTTCCAGCACATGACCCATTAAAATCACATCCTGTATTTTAGCAATAAGGGCATTTGCTTTTTTCCATTGCCCTTCTTTTTGAAGGGCAAACACCTGTATATACAACTCAATATCTTCGCCAGATAAAACACCAGGCATTTTTATTGAGTCGTTCAGAGTATTTTGAGGCGTCAGCGTGGCAACCTCAAAGGGGCCAGCATCCACAACTTGTTTGAGGTCATCTGCACGCACATCATATGAAACAGCAACAGAACTGCCACACAGGACTGTTACGGCTGCAAGAACACATGCCCGTTTTATTAATCTGCTCATCATAAGTTACAGGAACCCCTTATTCCCTCTACAAACGTTCCGGACTTATGCCCCGAAATACGCGGTTCTTATACATTATCATGATTACAAGAACAAGTATTGGGGGCATGCATTAACCTCAATATGTTGTCTGAAGGTCAAATTGACCTCACTCCAAGATAATACCTGTAAAATAAAGGTAATGTATTAACGTTCACGTAAATTGACGCTTAAGATGAAAATCTTGGCTCATAAAGTGCGAATGGTGTGTAGAGTTCCATAATATATTTGAGGTTTCTGTGACTCATACATATGGCTGGTTCCGTGCAGAAAGCGGAAGTCAGAAACGAAAACTAAAATTCAAATTATGATTTCCGATACAGAAGGCTAAGCGGCCTTCGTTTCGCACAGATCAAGTAGGCTGCTGATGACCCAGGCTGTTCTCTAACTCGGGCTTGGAAGTCAAGCACTCTGTGCTGCACCTATCGGGTTCACTGTTCTCTCCGCAGTAGGGTCAAAGCC
>JABJOR010000181.1 GCA_018664265.1 Rhodospirillales bacterium | reverse complement strand
TCATTTTGATGGGCGCCGGGTTCATCGGTTGCATCGTTCTGGAAGCCCTGATCAAACGCCAGGTGAAGCTGACCATCGTTGAGGCCGCTGATCGCATGGTTCCGCGCATGATGAACCAGACCGCAGGTAACATGATCAAGACCTGGTGCCAGAGTAAAGGCGTCAACGTTATGACCTCGACACGCGCGACCTCTGTTGATGAAGTCGGTGGCAAGCTTTCTGTCAGTGTTGATAAGGGGGACGCCGTTAGCGCCGATCTCGTGGTTGTTGCAACGGGTGTTAAATCCAATATTGCCTTTATGGAAGACACTGGCATCAAAATGGAAGATGGCATCATTATCGATGATCATTTCCGATCCAGTGATCCGGATATTTTCGCAGCTGGTGATTGCGCCAAGGGACGTGAGTATTTTAGCGATGCATGGACCATGCACGCCATTCAGCCTACTGCAACCGAACACGGTCGTCTCGCTGCTACCAATATGGCAGGCGTTGAAGCCCGTTATCATGGCAGCCTGAGCATGAATGTGCTTGATACGGCCGGCCTGATTTCTGCGTCCTTCGGACAATGGGATGGTGCCGGTGGTGATAATGTAGAAGTCATTGATGAAGCCAACCACCGTTATCTTCGTCTTGAATTCCATGGTGAAAAACTGGTTGGGGCTCTGTCGCTTGGTCGTACGGACCAAATCGGTTGCATCCGCGGTCTTATTCAAACGGGTAAACCGCTGGGCAAGTGGAAGGCTCGTTTATTGGAAGATCCAAACCTTATCGCCGATGCCTATGTCGGAATTTCTCAGTAAGACCGTTGTGGTATATGGGTAGTATATGAAAATTCGTATCAAGCTTTACGCCATGCTCGCGCGGTATTTACCGGGGGACGCAGTGAAGAATGAGGCGGATATCGAGGTCGATGACCTTACGGATGTTGAATCTGTATTGATGCAAATGAACATGCCTCTGGGGGAATGCCATCTGGTCTTGGTAAACGGACATTACCTTTCCCCCAGCGAGCGCGCCGAACATCTTGTAAATGAAGGTGACCATGTGGCCGTCTGGC
This sequence comes from Rhodospirillales bacterium, assembly GCA_018664265.1. Taxonomy (GTDB): domain Bacteria; phylum Pseudomonadota; class Alphaproteobacteria; order Rhodospirillales; family Casp-alpha2; genus JABJOR01. The sequence goes on along the minus strand of JABJOR010000181.1, from coordinate 2,829 downwards.
CACCTGTGGCTGGAGGTTGATTTGCAATGACCTCACATTCCTTTAAAAAAGCTATGGGCGCAACGCAGGCAGAATTCCTTCGCTTGCTTCCTAATGGACTGGGCTCATCAAGTTTCACTGTCGATGGGAAGAAAATTTTTTTTGATGCAGGGCAGGGCAAAGAGGTCAGGATTGATCTGGGGTCGGAAAGCAAACGTCAAATCGCCCTGATGGTTATTCCCACAATGCCAGTAGAGATTGAACTCAGTGGCTTTAGTGACGATGAAGCAGCGATCTTTATGAAACAGTTTGACCGATCATACCAGCGTGGTGGTGGTTAAGCCGACAGGTGCGCCACAGTTGAAAACCCAAGGTCGTTCAGGAACGGACTGATGTCTTCCTGCCGGGGCTGTTTTTTAGTAAAATATACAATATTTGCTTTTGGTTGGGTTGAGGTATTTGCTGCCCGATCTGTCTTTGTATCCAGAACATGTAATAATTGTTGTGCGACAGGTAAGGCCGGGTCCAGCCACAAAACATCGGAGGTAAATTCTTCTTTCAGCTCATCGTGCAAGTGCGGATAGTGGGTACATCCCAGCACGATAACATCCAGTTTAGAGCAATCTTGTGTGGCAAAGGGCTCAAGGGCTGCACGGATGTTATTTCGGTCAACGCCTCGTCCACGCACCTTGTTTTCTGCTTCGGCTGCCAGATGACGAGAACCAACGCGGATAACTCTGCAATCCGGTGCAAAATCATTGATCAGGTTATCAATGTAATTCCGCCGCACAGTGCCTTCGGTCGCTAGCAAGCCAATCACACGTGATTGTGAAACTTCGCTCGCGGTTTTGATCGGTGGGACCACACCGACGAAGGGAATGGAAAAGGATTTGCGTAAATGAGTCAATGCAATCGTGCTTGCCGTATTGCAGGCAATGATAACGGCGTCAGGAGTAAAATTCTGAAGGGCTTGATCTACCAGACTATGCAAGCGGTTGATCAGTTTGTGCTCGCTCATCCCGCCATAGGGGAAGAAATCATCATCCGAGATGTAGGTAACAGAAATGTCTCTGTCTAGCTCACGTATGGCTTTTACGATGGACATGCCACCGATGCCGGAATCTATAACCAAAACTGAATAATGAGCCTGCATGACATAATCTTTCACTCAAACCGCATAGATGAACGGATCATAAGGGAATATTAGCAGGGAAATGCTTTATGCTTTCTTTAGAAAACAGGTTTTTAGCACCAGTTGAGCTTTGCCGTGACGACATTCTATATTGTCCGGGTCATCATAAATCGTACGGATATTCTTGACCGTGGTTCCACGCTTCAGATTGATGGAAGAGCCTTTGACCTTGAGGTCTTTGGTCAGTGTGACGCTATCGCCATCATTGAGAACATTGCCGTTGGTGTCTTTGGTTTCCACATCGGGCATCAGAGAGTTTCCTTTAGAATTTTATTTGCGCTTTTTGGCGTAAGGGTTATCCCCTTTGCGCATGTTCAGGCGAATGGGGATGCCGTCCAGATCAAAGTCCTCACGCAATCCATTGACCAGATAGCGCATATACGAAGTTGGAAGTTTTTCTGCCCGGCTGGAAAAGACAGCAAACGTTGGCGGGCGCGTTTTAGCTTGTGTCGCATAGCGCAGACGGATGTGTCTGCCGTTTACGGCCGGTGGGGTATGGGCTTCTGTCATGAAGGACAGCCATTTGTTCAGTCGTGCCGTTGAAATGCGAATATTCCAGGTGTCAAAAATCTTGAACACAGCAGGCATCAATCGATTAATGCCTTTCCCGGTCAGAGCCGAGAACGTAATGACAGGAATGCCACGAACCTGAGTCAGTGATGTCTGCAGGCGATCTTCAACCTGTTTCATGGCCACGGCTTTGTCTTTAACCGTATCCCATTTATTGATGGCAATCACCAGGGCGCGGCCTTCGTCAATAACCTTGCCAGCAATGAACAGATCCTGTTTTTCCAAGCCTTCTTCGGCGTCGATCAGCAAAACAACCACTTGGGCAAACTGTATTGTTCGCATGGTATCGGCGATGGACAAGTGCTCAATCTTGTCGGTGACGCGTGCACGGCGACGTATACCGGCTGTATCCACCAGCTTGATGGCGCGGTCATTGCCCTGATATCTGGAGGTCCAGCTTGAGGAAATGGAATCGCGTGTGATCCCGGCCTCTGGCCCAGTCAGAACACGATCTTCGCCAAGCAAGCGATTGACCAGTGTTGACTTGCCGGCATTTGGTCGTCCGACGATGGCGAGTGACAAAGGGGATGCCAAAACAGCAGCGTCTTCTTCTGCCATCTTTTCTTCATCGTACTCTTCATCATCTGTTGATTCAGAATAGGTGTCCTCTGGCCATTCTTCTTCTTCCACATTTTCAAACGGAAGCAAGATTGAATAGATATCTGCCATGCCTTCACCGTGTTCGGCAGAAAGCGGTGTTGGATCGCCTAGTCCAAGACCATAGGATTCCATTAGACCCGGATCTGCTGCCCGGCCTTCACATTTGTTGGCGATCAGGGACACAGGCGTTGTGTGCGATCTCAAAATGTCTGCAAAGTGCTTGTCGAGCGGTGTGACGCCTGCGCGTGCATCGATCATGAACAAGGCTATATCGGCGTCATCAAGCGCCTGTTCGGTCTGGGCATGCATACGACTTTCCAAACCATCCTTGGCGGTCTCTAACCCAGCTGTATCGATGACGGTGAAGTCCAAATCACCGACGCTGCCCTGAGCTTCACGGCGATCACGGGTCACGCCGGGGCGATCATCCACGATGGCAATTTTCTTGCCCACAAGACGATTGAACAGGGTCGATTTACCCACATTGG
>JABJOR010000180.1 GCA_018664265.1 Rhodospirillales bacterium | reverse complement strand
GGCCATTCGGTCAACTGCATTCCAAGCCCGTGCCCCATTCGGCCAACGTCATTACTTAAAGCACCTCCTGCTTCCAGCACATCCCACATGGCTTTCCAAACGTCGGTTGTTGTGGCCCCTGGAATGGCCGCTGCGAACCCGGCATCGGTTGAATTAAAGACGGCCTCATGAGCATGACGGGTATCATCGTCCACCTTTCCAAAAGCAAAGTTGCGATCAAAATCACAAAAATAACCATCGTAAACTGTGCCAGTATCAATGATCAGGACATCCCCGTTTTCGATAATCCGGTCGGTTGGCCCCATAATGATGCTGTCGTAACCACCATGACCTGAACCCGCAACAATATAAGGTGAGTTATCGGCACCGCGTTCCAGCAGATCGATACGAAAACGTTGGCAATTCTGCCGCTCGCTTTCTCCCATGCGCAGGCTTTGTGGAAGCGCCTCAAATGCATCGGATGTAAGCTCACACACATAACGAATTTTTTCAATTTCTGCCTTTGATTTAACGTAGCGTACTTGGTGGAGCATCATTGCCGTGTCGACGACTTCTACATCGGAAAGCTGGTTCAGTAGTTTTTCATAGTCCCCGGCTGGCATACGCAGAAGGCTTTCATGGCCTAGTGAAACGCCAATCCGGTTATTTTTCAGACCAACAGACTTCAAGGCTTCAACAACCAATGAAATCCCCTCATCTTCCGGACGTGGGGATGACCATGTTCGGATATCTTCTACCCATGTAGCCACCATGCCTGCAGTACCAATTTCAGGAATGATCGCGATGGGCTTACCTTTTGCGGGAAGTATAAGAAACCACGGCCTCGTCGGGCTTTCCCAGAACTGGGTAAAAAAGCCTGTAAAATACCGCACGTCGGGTTCCTGCGTCAGAAAAACCGCATCAATGCTTTGTTCATGCATCAATTGCTGGACTTTCTCCATCCGGTTTTCAAACTCAGATTGTTGAAATCCACGTGCCGGCGCTGATCGCATCTTTTAATACCTCTATTGTGTTACTGACAAGAGAGTTTGAATATGAAACTATTTGAAATAGATGAAAACAAGAATCGAGTATTAATTAATGGCCCATGAGAACCAAACCGTAATCAAAACCACCTGCCCGCGTGATTGCTATGATGGATGCGGCATGATCGTCACGACCGAAAACGGTCAAGTTACACAGGTAAAGGGAAACCCTGAACACCCGACTAATCAGGGAAAGTTGTGCGGAAAATGCTCTGTGGCCTATAATGGCGTGTGGATTGATGAAGATGCGCGTCTGCTGCACCCTATGCGACGGGTCGGTAAAAAAGGCTCCGGTGCCTTCACGCCCATCAGCTGGGACGAGGCCCTTGGTGAAGTGGCAAGCCGCCTCGGCAAGATCGTTGAAAGCCACGGCGCAAGCAGCATCTATCATACGCACTACACAGGCACCTGCTCTTTCATTGCCAGTGACTTCCCCGGACGTTTTTTTGAGCATTTAGGCGCCACAGAAGTCGATCCTGACACCATCTGCAACAAGGCAGGTCATGTCGCGTGGAACTATGTGTTCGGCGATTCCGTAAACGGTTTTGATCCACGAACAGTCAAAAACAGCAAATGCATACTTGTTTGGGGAGCAAACCCATCCGCCAGCGCACCACATGTTGACAAAAATTGGCTGCATGACAACACAGCCAAGGTCATCGTCATTGACCCGATCCGTCATGAGACCGCCGACAGAGCAGATCTCTATTTACAGGTTCGCCCCGGCGCTGACGCGGCCCTTGCCTTTGCCATGGTTCACGTCATGCAGCGTGATGGTCTGCTGGATATGGATTATATCCGCGATCATGTTTTGGGATTTGATGACATCGCCTCCAGCATTGCCGAATGCACACCGGAATGGGGCGAAGCACAAACCGACGTTCCTGCTGCATTGATTGAAGAAGCGGCAAGGCTGTATGCCATCGGGCCATCTTTGATGTGGTTGGGCCAAGGCCTGCAGCGCCAGCTTGGCGGCGGAAACATCTTTCGCGCTTGCGCCATGTTACCAGCTTTTACTGGAAACATTGGAAAACCGGGTGCGGGAGCTTATTATCTCAACAGCACCGCTGATATATTTTCGAGAGGCGGAAAGTCTCCGATTTATGAAGCTGATGGCTCAGATGATGCCGCAACAGTAAGCCAAATGGATATCCCTGCTTTGCTACAGGATGCGGAAACCATTCAAGCCTATATGGTCTGGAATTGTAATCCGGACCATATAGGCTTGAATGGTTTCCAACCCGGCGCAGGCTGAGACCATTCGGGGGCTTTCCCGTGATGATCTTTTCACGG
>JABJOR010000179.1 GCA_018664265.1 Rhodospirillales bacterium | reverse complement strand
GGGAAAAAGAAATAACTGATGATGATATTCGCAATGCTCGACACGCTTATTATGGCAACATCTCCTACTTCGACGATTGGTTGGGCAAGATTATCCAAACGCTGGATGAAACCAACTTGCGGGAAAATACCATTATCATGGTTATAAGCGATCATGGTGATATGTTGGGAGAGCGTGGATTATGGTACAAAATGGTATTCTTTGAATATGCATCCCGTATTCCAATGATTATTTCCGCCCCTGAGCGTTTCTCAAAGCAGCGTATTTCCAGCAACGCGTCATTGCTTGACCTGCTACCAACCCTGATTGATTTGGCAACACCAGAAGGCGTTAGCATTCCAGAATTTGCAGACCACGTTGATGGCCGCTCTCTTGTGCCACTTATGACAGGCGAGGCAATTGAGGATGCGGACGAGGCCATAGGGGAAATGCTGGGAGAAGGCGCCATAGCGCCCTGTATGATGATCCGGCGTGGACAATATAAATACATCCACAGCGATCCTGACCCGGCTCAGCTTTACGACTTATTGGAAGACCCGAATGAGTTAAGCAATTTATCCGGCGATAAGAATTTAGCGGATATTGAAAGCGGCTTTGAAGAAGAAATACGCACCCGGTGGAATAGCGAGGCCTTGCGTCAGGAAATCATTTCAGATCAGAAACGTCGTATCAAGGTTTTTCAATCCCTGTCAAAAGGCAGGCAAAAATCGTGGGATCACCAATATACCCGCGAGGCCTCAAAACAATTCATGCGAAATCACTTAGACTTGAATGATCTGGAACGCTCTACACGCTATCCCCCCCCTCAAGAGAGTTAATCATCACACCCGTTGCCGTGATGACCGTAAACAGGGGTCATGCGGGAATCCAGATGCAGGGCTGATCCTGTATAAGGGTGGGCTGCCGCAACCTCTTCATCCAGTTCCACACCAATTCCCGGACGGGGTGACGGGATCAGGTAACCATCTTCCCAAACCAGCGGCTGCTTGAGCAACTTATTATGGAAATTATCAAAGTCCTGAATGCATTCCATTATCAAAAAGTTCGGGCTACAGGTACAAACCTGCATATTGGCAGCCGCTTCAATAGGGCCACAATACAGATGCGGGGCAATCTGAGCGTGAAACGCTTCGGCCATTCCAGCTATTTTTTTGCCTTCCAAAATGCCGCCAACCCTGCCCATTGCCATTTGCAGAATTGACGCTGCTTTATTTTCAAGCAGGCGCACGAACTCGTACTTGGACGTCAGACGTTCACCCGTCGCAATGGGTATGGTCGTTGAGGCAGCAACTCGGGCAAGTTCTTCCGGGCGATCTGGCGGTGTGGGTTCTTCAAACCATAGGGGATCTGATTTCTCCAGACGACGAGCAAGACGTATTGCACTGGAAGGCGTCATCTGTCCGTGGGTGCCAAACAATAGCTCACACTCACCACCAACGGCCTCACGCAGGGTATTGGCAAATTTTTCGCTATGCTCCAAGGCATGAATGGAAAGTTGGCGCGGATCAAACGCCGTAAACGGGCCTACAGGATCAAACTTGACGGCCTTGAAGCCTTTTTTGACGTATTCCACAGCGCGCTCTGCTGAAAGCTCTGGATCGCGGTAGACATCTGTTTTGTCACCCGGCTCAGGATAAATGTAGGTATAGGATAACAGTTTCTCATGGACCTGCCCGCCGAGCAACTCGTATACAGGCTTGTTCACATCCTTACCGATAATATCCCAACAGGCTGTTTCAATACCACTGAGGATTCCGCCCATGGTAACATCGGGACGCTGGGTAAAGGCTGAGCTATACAGCCTACGCCACAGGCTCTCGATTTTATAAGGGTCCGTACCGATGACCAGGCGCTCGCAGACATCCTCAATCATCGTCTCAACCACATGCGGATTAAACGGTATGGAATAGACCTCGCCAATGCCTTCGATGCCTGTATCAGTGGTGAGCTTTACAAATATCCAGTACTGCCCGCCGAAATGAGGGGGCGGATTGCCCACAACAAAGGTTTTTACATCGATAATTTTCATGGCCTGAATCCTGTCGTGAATTATGCTGATGGAATCTTACCCTCATCACACAACAATACCAGCGAGATTTATTCACGCACTGGACGCATTAAGCTCTTTGATGACGACCTTGCAGGAGGGCAAATATATTCATCACGGCCAAAGTAAGTATAATAATAACCCCGCCTATGATCGTCATATTACCTGGATGCTCATCAATCACCAGCCATACCCAGTAAGGCCCAATAACGGCTTCGAGAAGCATAAACAAGCCAACTTCCGGTGCCGGTATATATCGCGGGCCTATCGTTAACAGGCTGAATGACACAGGCACAACAATCAGTCCCATGAGACCTAGCCAAACCACATCGCTAGCTATAATACTTAAGGGCACCGCTAAAGGCAGTGCAATCATCCCACTTAACAAATTGGCGAACCCCATTGCCGGAACCAGATCAATATCACTGTGTTGATGGGCTATGGTAAATCCAATCGCCATAGAAATTGCCGTTGCCAAAGCTGCAAGATCACCCCACATCCCGCCACCACCATTTCCCTGAATGCTGCTCCATGCAATTATACTAATACCAACCAGAGTAAATCCGATCGCCCACCACGTCCTGGAATGTATGACATTTTTTAAAAGAAAACGGGAGATCAATGCAGAAAATAAAGGAGAAATACTTATTATAAACAACACATTCGCTACCGTTGTGTGCTTAACAGCTAAAAGAAAAAGTACAGCACTTGCTGTAAATGCAATCGTAAACCACACACCTGGCTTGCCCATGGAACGAACTTGTTGAGGGAACGATTTACGATAAATCAACCCTGAGACTATTAAGATTGCCAATCCTGAAAGCGCCCCACGCCAAAACAGGTTTGTCCATTGATCCGCAGAGACAAGCCTTATCAACACGGTGTCAGGCGTAATAACAATTACACCGAGCAAGGTAATCAATACGCCTTTTGCATGATTTGAAATATTCATAACAACACCCTTGCCATTTTCTCCTGCCCTTGACCACAGAAAAGTGTAACTATCGGGATCAACTAAAATTAGTTAAACGGAGAACACAATGAACTTTGTCACCCACTTGGAATGTTCCATGACAGGGGAGCTCTATGAAGCGGGGAAGATTCACGGACTTTCTGATGCAGGCAGGCCATTGCTCGTTCGCTACGACCTTAAAGCGCTGGCAGAAAGCATTGACAAAAAAACACTGGCGAAACGCACAGGCGGGTTTTGGCGCTACAAGGAATTCCTGCCCGTACGCCATGAAGAGAATATTATCCGATTGGGCGAGATCACAACGCCCCTGATCACATTGAAGACTATAAACAAGAACTTGATCGTTAAGGATGAAGGACGCCTGCCAACAGGTTCATTTAAAGCACGCGGATTGGCGCTGGCAGTTTCCATGGCAAAAGAATTAGGCTTGCAGCATCTCGCCATGCCAACCAATGGAAACGCCGGAGCAGCCATGGCGGCTTATTGCACCCATGCAGGCCTTAAAAGCACTGTTTTCTGCCCAGAGGACACACCGGAAGTCAATGTGCGGGAGATCGCTTTGCAAGGGGCAGATGTCTACCGGGTCAATGGCCTGATTAATGATTGTGGGAAAATAGTAGGTGAAGGCAAGGAAGCCGCAGGATGGTTCGATTTATCCACCCTGAAGGAGCCTTACCGTATTGAAGGTAAGAAGACCATGGGCCTGGAGTTGTGTGAACAACTGGACTGGACGGTCCCTGACGTAATCTTCTATCCAACCGGCGGCGGCACAGGATTAATCGGTATGTGGAAAGCCTTTGACGAATTGGAAGAAATGGGTTGGATCGATAGCAAACGACCACGCATGGTTGCCGTTCAGGCCAGTGGATGCGCCCCTATTGTAAAGGCTTTTGAAGATGGCGTTGAACATGCTGAGCTGTGGCAAAACGCCCATACCTTTGCCGCAGGCATTCGTGTACCCGCTGCCGTAGGAGATTTCCTGATCCTGCGTGCGGTGCGTAAATCAGGAGGATTTGCCATTGCTGTTGATGATGACGACATAGCGCTTGCCCGAGATGAAGTATCAAAGCAGGAAGGGTTGTTGCTATGCCCAGAAGGGGCTGCGACTTACGCCGCCTGGAAACAGGCCCTGTCAGATGGACGTGTGCTGGCTGATGAGCAATGTGTACTTTATAATTGCGCAACAGGATTGAAATATCCCATGCCTGAGAGCAACAGCGCTATTGATCGAACCCGGCCAATCGACTATTCAAGATTTTCAAACTCATAATAAACACATCAATTTCAATAAGGTGATGCCGCGTGCCAATTTCAGCTATCCGTGAATTTCTGCGATTAGAGGCTGCGGGGGGGATCATTTTGATCTTTGCCTCGGCTCTTGCTCTCATTCTGGCAAACTCTCCATTGAGTGATCTTTATCTGGCATCACTCGAGATACCAGTTGCTGTGCAGTTTGGAGCCCTCAAAATCGCCAAGCCACTCATATTGTGGATCAACGATGGACTGATGGCTGTCTTCTTCTTTCTTGTTGGTCTGGAAATTAAACGAGAATTTCTGGAAGGAGAACTTTCCACCCCATCACAGTTTGCACTTCCAGCAATGGCCGCTATTGGTGGAATGATTGTCCCAGCACTGATCTACTTTTATATCAATCAAGGAAACAGCTCTCACCTTGATGGATGGGCAATCCCGACAGCGACAGATATTGCTTTTGCTCTTGGAATATTGGCGCTTGTTGGAAACCGTGCACCGTTATCATTAAAGATCCTGCTAACAGCGATTGCCATCATCGATGATCTGGGGGCAATCGTTATCATTGCTATTTTCTACACCGATAACATGTCCATATCATCGCTTATGTTTGGTGGAATCGCCATTGCCGGGTTGTTCATAATCAACAGAATGCGTGTTTCCCGACCAGCCGCCTATATTTTATTAGGCACCATACTGTGGGTTTGCGTTCTCAAGTCAGGTGTTCATGCAACATTAGCCGGTGTCGTTACTGCCTTTGCTATTCCCATGCAGTCAAAGAACCAGGATGGCACATCCATGCTTAAGGACCTGGAACATCGTCTCCATCCCTGGATAGCCTTTATGATCTTGCCGATATTCGCATTTGCAAATGCTGGCATATCATTTTCCGGAATTGGACTAGAAAGTTTCATGGAGCCGGTAAAGCTTGGCATTTCCGCTGGCTTGTTTGCTGGAAAACAAATCGGTGTATTCGTCATGCTTTGGCTTGGTATAAAACTTGGATTGTCTCCCATGCCGAAGGATACAAACTGGAGGCAACTTTATGGCGTTTCCTTATTGTGTGGTGTTGGCTTTACAATGAGCCTCTTTATTGGCTCATTGGCATTTGAACATACTGCATTTGATGTACCAATCCGACTAGGTGTACTAACAGGGTCAATTCTATCGGCTGTATGCGGATATTTATTACTTCGTTCAGGCCCTGAACCAGAAAATGATTCTGGCGACAAACCTGTATGACATTGCTAATTATTGTGCTTGGGTACTAAATTAATGAATGAATTAAGAATAAAAGGTGAGAAGATGAAGGCCTTATGTGTCGGATCAGCCATGGTGGATATTATAACCATCATCGATAGCAGCGACGTTGAACGTATGACCATGCACAATGAGCGCTCATCCTTTTTGTTGCTTGAGCAAGGCGTTAAGATCGACTCACATTCCATCACCACCCATATCGGAGGCGGGGCTGTTAATGCAAGTGTTTGCATGGCCCGCCAGGGACTTGATACGGCTGTTATCATCAAGGTTGGCAATGATCGTAATGCCGCATTAATCGTAGATCGCCTGACTGTGGAAAATATTGATGACACTTATGTTCTTCATGCAGAAGAGCTGCCTACCGGAACATCCGTCATGGTTTCATCCCATGATCGCAATGCGACTATTTTCACTCAACGTGGCACCAACACCCTACTACGCCCAAGCGAGATGAAGGATGAAATGTTTGAGGGTTGTGGCCTGGTTTACATCGCAAGCCTTTCCAATCGCTCAGCAGATTGCTTCCCTGTTGTTATTGATAAAGCAAAACAGGCAGGTGCTTTCGTCGCTGTTAATCCAGGCATCCGCCAATTGCTTTCCCGGCAAGATAAGTTTGCACAATATATTGAGAAGATTGACCTGCTCGCTATCAACAAGGTCGAAGCAGAAGCTCTTGTCCCGGTTGTCCTGGCGCTCGAAGATGTCTTGAGTGACCGTGAACACAGTCATTTTGATGAAGATGCTCCACGTTTGATGCACATGGGATTAACGACCGGGAATTTTAATTTGGGCCTTCCTGAATTCTTCCACAGATTAATGAGCCGAGGCATGGGAAGAGCCGTTGTAACCGATGGCACCAAAGGAGCTTATCTCGCAGATTCAGACGGTGTATATCACTGCCCCAGCCTGCGCATTAAAGCCAAAGGAACAGCAGGGGCCGGTGACGCTTTCATTTCAACCATCAGTGCCCAAATCGCCAGCGGAGCTTCCGCCAAGCATGCCTTGCGCGCAGCATCGATTAATGCGTCCGCCGTGGTTGCTGAAGTTGATACCCAGTCGGGATTGCTGAACGAGAATGACTTAAACAGCCGCAGCGAAGGTGCTGCTGATGACCTTCCCATCATATTTTGGCCTTGGTCAGATATACTTTAAAAGTTATATATCCTCCTATGAAAGTTGATTTATTTGATTTTGATCT
>JABJOR010000178.1 GCA_018664265.1 Rhodospirillales bacterium | reverse complement strand
TCTTCTGGTGTCACAACACGGCCAGCAGGATACGATACAGCCCGTTCCTCCCACACTTGCTCAGCCGTGATACCACGATCACTTGCTGTCTGGCGGGCCGAACGTTCGGCCATTTCGGTGCGTACCCAGCCAGGCAATACCGCGTTCGATGTAATGCCATAAGCGCCGCCATCCATGGCAACCGAACGCATTAACCCCAGCAGTCCGGCTTTGGAACTGTTGTATGCGCATCCCGCATGTTCCGCGACCAGTGCTGACGTGGAACTTGTGTAAACCATGCGCCCGTATTGGCGTTCGATCATTTCTGGCATCACCAGCTTTGAGAGGTGAAATGGCCCATCAAGATTGATCCGCATCGACTCACTCCAAACGTCTGGTTCCTGTTCCCAGACGACCAGTTCATGAGCCGAGCCGAGGCCGTGGTTGCAGACAAGAATCTCAATTGGGCCTAGCTGTTGCCTGGCATCTGCAACGACTTTGGCACAGCCCTCTGAAGTTCCAAGGTCTGCCACCGAATATTCGAAACCGGTTTCCTCCAGTTCCTGTTTGCTTCGTCCGACGCACATCACCTGAGCACCGCGTGACGCCAACAGGGTTGCTGTTGCACGCCCTATGCCTCGACCACCGCCCGTAACAAGGGCTACACGCCCCTCAACTCCAGCCATTTTGCCAATACTCCATTTGGAAATGTTGAGCTATCATATAGATCGGCACACCCTTTAGGAACCAAATATTGGTATTGCAGGACCGCTGTTTGGGGGGAAGCAGACTTATTAGATCGAGAATGCTCTAACCCCAGAAGGACACGAGAAACAACAACACGGCAATATCAGAAACCTGTTGCGTGGCCCCCAGGACATCCCCTGTAAAGCCACCGATTTGGCGCTTGGCTATCCACGCCATAATTATGCATGATGCAATTGCAATACACGTGGCATAGAGAGCAGGGAGTGGCCCTATAACCATAACAGTCACGCCAATTGTGAAAGCAGTGCCAATAAGAATCCGTGAAAAAGGTGGCTTTCCCGTATCGTGTGCAAGGCCGTCTTTTCGGGCAGGTGGCATATAGCGCATGACATAAGTCATCATCAATCGGGACAGCATGCCTCCGGCAACGAGCGCCGCCATTGCCTGTGTTATGTTTAGCTCAGACAGCCCGCCAATGCGTAATCCCATGGATAGAACAATGGCGATCATACCGTAGGAGCCGATACTGCTATCACGCATGATTTCAAGTTTGCGCTCGATCGTGCTGCCGCCAAATCCGTCGGCGACATCGGCAAGGCCGTCTTCGTGGAAGGCACCTGTTAAAATAACCGTAGCTGCGATTGCGAGGATGGCTGCGATGATAGCTGGCAGTCCAATGGTCAGAGACAATGCATAGGACGCTGCCCCAAAGCCACCAACGACAGCGCCAACCACAGGGAAGGCCCAGACGCTGGAATTGAAGTCTGGCGGCGCATTTGAAATGCGGTCCCAGGGGAGTGGGATTCGCGTTAACAATACAAATGCAGCCGCCAGATTCTGTAGCGGATTAGCTCGCGGTACTGACACCGGCTTCTCCGAAAGTTGCCATTCCATTGTGGGTCGCAAGGGCGGCCCGTACGATAAGCAGTGCAACAGCCGCACCACTTGCTTCACCCAATCGCATGTCCAGATTAAGCACAGGGCGCTTGTCTAAACGTTCTGCCAGGCGCTTGTGTCCGGGCTCCATGGATGTATGAGAAATTAAAGCGTGATCAAGGGCGCCAGCGGTATCGCGCACCAAAGCGGACGCTGCAGCTGTCGCAATAAATCCGTCCAGCAACACAGGAATGCCGAGGTGACGGGCCTCCACAACGGCTCCTGCAATGGCGGCAAGCTCGCGACCACCAACTGTACGCAGACAATCAAAGGCGCTGGTCTGTGCATCCTTGTGCAGCTCGACCCCTTTGCTGACGGTATCGCGTTTGATCTCCATGCCACCTGCATCGACACCTGTTCCGGGGCCAATCCAGTCTGTTGCAGATCCTCCGAAGACTGCGTTTGCAACGGCGGCTGCGGCTGTTGTGTTGCCGATACCCATTTCACCTAGAAGCACCAGATCGGCTCCTTCGGGTATTGCATCCGCACCAGCCTGAAGCGCGGCGCAACATTCAACTTCGCTCATGGCGGGCTCAACGGTGAAGTCTTTTGTGGGATTATCCAGATCAAGGGAGATGACTTTAAGCTCGGCCTCGCCCAGTTTGGTTAACTGGTTGATCGCCGCGCCGCCTGCATCAAAATTGTATACCATCTGCTGGGTAACTTCGGCGGGGTAGGCCGAGACACCGCGTGCCGTAACGCCGTGATTGCCAGCAAAAACCAGACAGACTGGCTTGTTAAGGGTCGGCTTCTCAGCGCCCTGCCATGATGCCATCCACAGTGCCACTTCTTCCAGTCTGCCAAGCGAGCCTTGCGGTTTGGTCAGTTGTTCCTGACGGGCACTCGCAAGAGCAAGGGCGTCTGCGTTGGCCTCAGGAAGAGAAGATAGAGCGGTTGCGAGATCGCCAGCAGATGAAAAAGATATTTTGGACATTTATGTTATCTCCGGCCCCATAAGGACATCGTTGGTTTTAAGGGGCAGGGTTAATCCCGCCATGACGAAATAGACATTATTGGCACTAGCGGCTATGGCCTGATTCAGACGCCCGGCATCATCGCGAAATGATCTAGCCAGCGCGTTCATGGGCACAATGCCTTGTCCGACTTCATTGCTGACAAGAACAATGGGACCGGGTGCTTTTTGAAGGGCAGTAATGAGGCTTTCTATTGCGGTTGTCAGATCAACTTCTCGATCCAGAAGATTGCTCAGCCATAATGTCAGGCAATCGATCAAGAGAACGCGGTCCGGGCGGGATTCACGGGAAATCAATTCACCCAGAGCAATGGGTTCTTCAATGGTGATCCAGCCTGTATCCCGGCTTTGTTGATGAAGCTGAACACGATCGCGCATTTCCTCGTCGCGGATTTCGCTCGTTGCCACATAAATTGGCTCAAGCTCCATGCCCAGTGCATGCTGCTCTGCAAACCGGCTTTTCCCGGATCTTGCGCCGCCAATAATAAGGGTAACGGTGTTGCTCACTACATTCTTCCATTTAGCGGGTGAATGAGGTGAGAAGACGAAGCAGGTTACTTGGCCTTTAGATAAATGGCCTTGGCTTCGTATTCCTCCTCGTGCACCCATCGTGCGACAAAAAAGGTCAGTATCCAAGGCCGGTTCCGGACTTGCTCCTTTCAATAAGGAACTCACCGTTGCGTGGGCAGCGCAGGATTTCAACCTGCTTCCCGTTTAATCCATTTCCTGACTCTTGAAGGTCATTAAAAACGGCACCTGTAGATGACGCGATACTACGAGGATTTCTTTATCTGTCAATTCCCTTGATTGCTAAATGTGAAATTTCTTTACCAGCGCCAGCAGCTAATTGGCATTTATCAATTGACACTGTTGCCGCGATTCATTAGATGCAGAGTACATACCTTGTGGTGCTCCTTAACGGGAGATAATCGGGAAGACGGTTTAAATCCGTCACGCGCCCAGCGCTGTGAAGGGGATTTTTCGGACACGATGTCACTGATCATGATAGATTGGGAAGACGTCCGAAAGATATGATCCTAAGTCAGAAGACCGGCCGGAAGGATTGATTTGGGTGGTTTGGACCTCCGCCCATAGTTTGTCCACCGAAGGGGAATGAAATGGACACACATATGCAAAATGAAGATCTCGCTTTTTCCGATTCTGATCTAGACGCTGTTTACCGGGCGATCTTTACCCGGCGAGATACCCGTGGGCAATTTCTGCCTGATCCCGTATCCGATGAAGTCTTAAGTCGAATTCTGATGGCGGCCCACCACGCACCCTCTGTTGGCTTCATGCAACCGTGGAGTTTTATGGTTATCCGCAAGCAAGCTACCAAGCAAAAGGTTCATGACCTGTTTGATGCGGCCCACGTTGAAGCCGCTGAAATGTTCGATGAAGAAAAACGCGATACCTACAAAAGCTTGAAACTTGAAGGTATCATGGAATCCCCTGTTAATGTTTGCATCACCTGTGATCGCAACCGGGCTGGCCCTGTTGTCATTGGGCGCACACACGTAAAAGCCATGGATTTGTATTCAACAGTTTGTGCCGTCCAAAATCTTTGGCTGGCTGCACGGGCAGAAGGTCTCGGTGTTGGGTGGGTCAGTATTTACAATCAGCCCAAGCTTCAGGACGCCCTTGGAATGCCGCGCAAAATTGTTCCCATTGCTTACTTGTGCATTGGCCATGTTACGCACTTGCATGACAAGCCAGAGCTGGAAACCGCTGGTTGGCGTCCACGCCTTCCCATCGAAGACCTGATGCATTTTGAGCATTGGGATGGTCAACCAAATGACAGTGACAAGCCTTTGCTTGAGTCTTTACGTCAGGATCAGGATTCTGCTCAAAAGGGTGACATTCCTGGCCGATAGTTTACCTTGAGTAGCAGGTTAAATTAAACGGGGGCGTCAATGCTCGTGAAAAATTGTGTGATGTCTTTGATTGCTGGCGGTTTTGCCCTGCTGGTATCGAATGCTCAGGCTGCGCCCCCGGAGCTTGCTCTGCCAATACAATGTGTCATTGGTACGGATTGCTGGTTGGTCAATTATGTTGATCGTGATCCGGGGCCAGCGGTTCGTGACTTCGCCTGTGGGCAGCATTCCTATGATGGGCATAAAGGAACGGATTTCGTTTTACCTGACATGGCGACTATGCGTGCAGGCGTTCCGGTGCTGGCCAGTGCATCTGGCGTCGTGCGGGGTTTTCGCGATGAAATGCGGGATGTCAATATAAACAAAATTGGCAGAGAAGCCGTTAAGGGACGTGAATGCGGTAATGGCGTTGTGCTTGTCCATGATGATGGATGGGAAACCCAGTACTGTCATATGCGTCGCGGCAGTGTTGTTGTGAAAGCTGGGGATCATATCAAACAGGGCGATAAACTGGGGTCTGTTGGTCTGTCAGGCTTGACGGAAATGCCCCACGTTCATCTGTCTGTGCGTCATAATGGAAATGTTATCGATCCTTTTGATTACAGAGAAACACCCTCAGATAATTCAATCTGTGATCCTTCTGCACGCCGCACGACCTTGTGGACTGATGATCAAAATTTGACAACGAGCCTGCCCAAGAGCGCAATTTATCTGTCCGGATTTGCAAGCGAAGTTCCCAATATAGAAAAGGCCCGCGATGGTGCCTATTCCAGTTTAACCTTTAATCAAAATGCCAAGGCTTTGGTGTTTTGGGCTGATATGTTCTGGGTTCAGGCATCAGACAAGATATTCATGGATATAACGATGCCCGATGGCTCTATACTCATAGATAAAATTGATACTCCCCCCAATCTCCAAGCCAGACGCATATTGTTTATTGGCAAAAAGAACAAGGGCAAGCCTTGGCCTGCGGGGCGCTATGTGGGGAATGTAAAAATTCAACGTCTTTTAAAAGATGGCAGCGTGCAAACGATGACCAGCTCGCGTACTTTGCTGATACAGTAATTCAGGATTTAAAACACAGAGAGCACCATGAACCAGAATAATTCAAAGCAACTTCCCGCGTCAGCTCGCGTTGTTATTGTCGGAGGGGGCGTTATTGGCACCTCTGTGGCTTATCATCTTGCCCACATGGGATGTAAGGATGTGGTGTTGCTGGAACGTGACGATATTACGTCCGGGACCACATGGCATGCAGCTGGCTTGATGGTGACTTATGGCAGCACGTCCGAGACCGCAACCGAGATACGCAAATATACCCGTGATCTGTATTCCCGGCTGGAGGCAGAAACCGGGCAGGCTACCGGGCTAAAGCAATGCGGGTTTATAGAAGT
>JABJOR010000177.1 GCA_018664265.1 Rhodospirillales bacterium | reverse complement strand
GAATGTCCGTCAGGCCGAAAAACTGGTTACCAGCAAGGCCAAGGAAAAATCTGTACCCGCAAGTGCAAAGCCGGCGCCCGATATGAAAGATGCCGACACGCTGGCACTTGAGCGCAACATGACGGCGTTGCTGGGTTTACAGGTTGATATTTCGTCACGCTCAAGTGGCGGGGCCTTGGTTATTCATTATAAAACGCTGGATCAACTGGATGATGTGCTGCACCGTTTGAGCAACGGCCCACGGGGTGCTTCGTCCATTCCGGCAGATTCTGCCGATATTTCCTTTTCCAATGATATGTCCGATCTGAATGAGATCTTTGATGAAAGCATGGACGATATTATTGCCGACACAGAACCGGAACCTGACCAGGATTCAATGTCGTCAGCCGAAGACTCACTGGATGATGCTTTTGATGAACAAGATCCTGTTGAAGATGGGGATTTGATGATTGGCGATCAGTCTGATAGCGATGATGAAATGCTTGGATTGGAAGACGATGATCTGGAAGGCGAGGGTTTTGAAGATGTTGTTTCCGAAAACAATACGCTTTCGGAGTCTATGAGCGCTATATCAAAAATCATTGGCGATGATGCCAGTACCGCAGATTTGGCGGAAGATGGCTCTATCACAGCGTCAATGGACTCGATTTCCAAACTTCTGGGAGAAGAGTCGGAAAGTTCCGATACGTCGGATGAAGATGAAACCGGGGATGACCTGGAATCTGTGCCTGACTCTGACACAACAGATGATAACGCGGATGAAAAAGAAATCCGGATCAAGGATTTGATTGATTAAGCTGTGAATTGACACATAAAACACGATTTTTGTGGCGTGTATGTTGTGACTGTCGATGCTTGTTATTAAGGCGTAAAGCAGACGTAAAATGACACACGATGCCTCCTTCTGGTTACTAGCGGGTGTCCCGATCATGTCACAATAATGGTCGCTTTCTCCCGGGAAGTCTCCCATATCTTCTTAATTCTGGTTTTGAATGTGTATCCCGGTCTATTTATCGGGGGTGTTATGCGCTCGTTTGGTGCTATAGTTATTTATCGTGTTTCTCATTTGGTTAGGAATTTCCATGTCTGATTATATTCCGCCCACGGAAAATTGGGTGCGTGAACAGGTAGAACTGTATGAAAGTAGCGGAGGCACCAAGGGCGCCACTTTGATGGACACGGGTATGCCGTGTATTATCGTCACGCATGTGGGCAAAAAAACGGGCGCGGTGCGAAAAATTCCACTGATGACGGTTATGGTGGATAACTGTTATGTGTTGGTTGGCTCAAAAGGGGGGGCTCCCAAAAGCCCTTCTTGGGTACATAACCTTAGGGCAAACCCGGATGTGGAAATACGAGACCAGACCGAAGTGTTTAAAACGCGTGTCCGCGAGGTTACTGATGATAAAGAACGTGTGCGATTGTGGGATGCCAGTGTTAAAGCATTCCCGCCCTATAACGATTATCAGGAAAAAACATCTCGCATAATTCCATTGTTTATTACGGAACCGCGAGATCGGGATTAGTAAGTCAATTTCGTCAATGTTTGCTTCTGGTTGTTGTTGGTTTCCATTGGTTGCCACATTAGTGTTTCGGGCTTTTTGTTGAAGTTTCGATTTTAAAACAGAGAGCCTTACGGACTTCCAACCACAATTCCAGAGCGTCCTGGTGTTCCAGAGATTTCAGTTCTTCAATACGGACATCAACCTCGGCAAGTGCCCGGCCTCCGTATTGATCTATCATGTTTTTAACCGCCGCAGTGACCGTTTTGTTATCAAACGTCATTATGTTCCTCATCCGAGAAATAAAGTCATACATTTACACATTTAAATGAAAAAGAATTCTTGCGCATTAACCTGGGTTAATATGCTTGACGTTGCGCGTTGGAACGATGATTGTGCCAATTAGAAGTATACTAATTGAGAATGAGAATGACTACCAATAGACTAGGCCATAACAGTTGCGCGACGTGCCCATCCAGACATACAACAGAATGGCGCGATTTGAACAAAGTTGAACTTGCGTCACTTGATCATGCTAAAAAAACAACAACGATTGCCCCCGGCACAAATATTTATCGCCAAGGTGATCAGCCTGAGGGTGTTTTTTGTATTCAATCCGGCTTAATCGGCCTGCGTCGATTAGAGGAAAATGGCAGTTCTGCCCTTTTAAAAACATGCTCTGGTGGAACGACCGCAGGCTACATGGCTTTTTTAAGCAAAGAGCCTTATTCCAATTCTGCTGAAGCACTTGTGCCAAGTGAAGTGTGTTTTATAGAAAGCGCATCTGTCAGTAAACTTCTTGCCGAAAACCCGAAACTGGGGGAGAGGTTTCTTCAACATTCCATCGCTGATCTAAAAGAGCTAGAGGAAAATTACTCCAAAAGTCTGGCTTTGGGGGTGAAATCAAGATTCTTGCATTTAATGATGGTCTACTATCAGCAATCCGGATTTCTGGATAGCGGTGGTAATCCTTCTGTCGATATTCCAATTGCCCGGATCGATATGGCTGAAATGCTTGGAATACAGCCTGAATCTTTGTCTCGTATGATCCGCAAAGTTCAGGGCGAAGGTCTGATGAAAATAAAAGATCGCCGGGTTACCATCACCAATATGGATGATGTTCTTTCTGAAGCCGGAATTTTTGAATAAATAATTTTATCGCACACTACGACTGATGGCAATAATAGCCCGGCTGCATACCAGTTCTGTCGGGGTGCCTGTGCTTTTACAGGCCGCTTCGGCTTCTGTTAAAATTTCCAGAGCATGACGAATTTTTGCCGACTGCCAGCGTTTGCATTGCCGCTCGAACCTGTCCTTGTTTTTGAAGAAAACGGGCGGTCGCAGGGCGGATATTAAGCTTCCAATATTTTTGCCTTGTTCGGATTGAGATACAATCAGGTCCAGTCGTTGAAAATGCTTTTGTAATATTCGTAGTATGGCTATTTCCGAAATGCCTTCTGCCATGGCTTTTCGATAGAATGTATCTGCTTTCGGAAAATTTCCATCTCCGACGCAAAATGTTAATTGATCCAGAGACGTGTCTGCGATATCGGCAAGGCAGTCTTGTACATCTTTTGCTCCGATGTGTTTGATATCGCCCACATATAAAACTAGTTTTTCAAGCTCACCGCGAATTACGGCGTGATCTGTACCAAGCGCCTGTATAAGAGTTTGCAGTCCGTCTTGATCTATGGAAACCCCATGTTCTGCTAAAATTGTTTCGCAAGTTTTTGCCAGGTCGCGACCTTCCTGTGCGTAGCAGGCAATGGTTGCACACCTGTCATGGTCTTCAAATAATTTACGAAGACTTGAGCGAGGCGTAAGTTCACTGCAGTCTACAATTATCATAGCATCTTGTGCCGGGTTCTCCAGATATGCGGCCAAAATTTTTGAGGTGCTGTCACCGGCTCCGCGTAATTGGACAAGGCGTGAAGTGCTGCCAAAAGAGATTGCGCGGGCTTCATCATCAAGACGCGCCGGGTCTTCTTTCAGGCTTGATGCCGTGATATCAACGACACTGAACGGATCACTTAGATCGCCAATAAACGTTTTTCCAAGTTTTTTACACCGTTCAGAAACCAGCCCGCTGTCAGGCCCGAAAATCAGCACAGCAGAAATTGCAGCGTCAGGTTTTTCGAGGAAAGCGTCAGCGGCTCTGGGCTGGATTTTCATGAAATTAAACCATTTACCTAGTTGGTTTTATCAGGGTCTTCACGCATCCAAAGTGCAAGTTGTCGGGCGATATCGTTGGCCAGACTTTTTACGGCGCGTGATTGGGCGTCCCGTTCAGCAACCAGGTTTGCATAATCTGAATCCAGAATATTATAGCTGCTGATGGCGTTTGCATTGCCGCCGAATTTTTGTGTGCTGTCTTCCAAAAGGCTTTTTAATTTAAAGGTTGCCCGAACCGTCAGATTTGCTCGGGTAGAAAAAGAGGTTTGTTCGAGAGATATTTTTTGGGTTGATTCAGTCAGTGTTACAGAGAGTTCCCATAAGGACTGGTCTGAAATCCCACGGGGCGACAGGATATCAAGGAGATTGTTTTTTAGCTCCTGCCCGATGCGATCCTTGATCGGTTTGATGCTGACATGTTCGAGCTCACCCCGGACATAGCCTATCTCTTTATAGGCATAGATAGGCTCAAACCCGCATGCACCGAGGTTGAACACAAATAATCCTGCAATGAGAGCAGATGAAATTCTAGACAACAACATTGATAATCCGATTGACGACAAAAATGACTTTTCGAACTTCTTTTCCCTCAACAGCATTTGCAAGCCCCTCAACTTTAAACGCAGCGTCTTCGGCTGTGGCCTGGTCGCAGTCCTTGGGCAGGCTGACCGTACCGCGCAATTTGCCATTGACCTGAATAGCAACCTCAACGGTATCTTCTACCAATAAGGCGCTGTCTGCAACGGGCCAGGGCTCGTTAACCAAAAGAGCGTCGTGGCCCAGACCGTGCCAAAGTTCTTCAGCCAGATGCGGCATCATGGGCGCGCATAGTTTGCAGAGAGATTCCCAACCAAAGCGACGAACCCATGCGTGGCCCTCACCCTTTGGTGACAGACCATCAATGGCATTGGTCATTTCGCGAATACGGGCGACGGCCTTGTTAAAGTGGAAACGATCAAGGTCATGAGTAACATCGTGAATGGTTTTGTGGCACAAACGATAAAGGGCTTCGGCCTCACCACTTATGGTATCAGGTTGGTTTGCTCCACAATCTGCCAGTGGATTGGCGCTGTCAAAAATGCTGCGCCACAGACGATTGACATAACGCCACGCCCCTTCGATGCCGCTATCGGTCCAGTCCAGATCACGATCCGGTGGGCTGTCAGACAACATGAACAATCGTGCGGTATCGGCACCATAGGTTCCAATAATATTTTCTGGATCTACCACGTTGCGTTTGGACTTGCTCATTTTCTCCGTACGGCCCGTGATAACGGGTTCTCCGGTTTTGATGTTTACAAATTCACCGTCACGTTTGTCCACATCCGTCGGGAACAACCAGTTCTTGTTTTCGTCGCGAAAGGTCTGATGGCAAACCATGCCCTGGGTCATCAACCCGGCGAATGGCTCCTTGGCTTCCATGTATCCGCATTGCTTCAAAGCGCGCGTGAAAAACCGTGAGTACAATAAGTGCAAAACGGCGTGCTCGATGCCGCCAATGTACTGATCCACTGGAAGCCAGTAATCAGCAGCTTTTTTATCAAACCCGCTTGTTTCGCACTGGGGCGATGTGAAGCGGGCATAATACCAGGAGGATTCAAAGAATGTATCGAAGGTATCGGTTTCTCGCACCGCAGCTTTTGAACACTTGGGGCAAACAACATGTTTCCAGGTTGGATGGGCATCCAGTGGATTTCCTACACCGGAAAGATCAACGTCTTCTGGCAAGACCACGGGTAATTCATTTGCCGGGACGGGGACGATCCCGCACGTATCGCAATGAATGATCGGAATCGGGCAGCCCCAATAGCGTTGGCGTGATACACCCCAATCGCGCAGCCGGTAGTTAACCGCGCCAGTTCCAATGCCCAGAGTTTCCAGATGTTTGATGGTTGTGGTTTTGGCTTCGTCCACACCCATGCCATTGAGGAAATCGGAATTAATCATCAGGCCATCGCCGGTGTAGGCCTCGGTGCCGACTTCAAAGGTATCGGCGTCTGCGTCTTTCGGGGCAACAACAGGTACAACGGGCAAATTGTATTTGCGGGCAAAATCCAGATCGCGTTGGTCATGGGCCGGGCAGCCAAATATTGCGCCCGTGCCGTAATCCATCAATACAAAGTTGGCCACATAGAGCGGTAGCGTTGCGCCTTCAACCAGCGGGTGTTTGATTTTGAGGCCAGTATCAAAGCCGAGTTTTTCAGCGGTCTCAATAGCGACTTCACTGGTCCCCATGCGGTTGCAGTCTTCAATGAAGGATTTTAGCTCCGCATTGTTTGCCGATAGTTCCAGCGAAATGGGGTGATTGGCGGCGATGGCACAAAACGATGCCCCATAAAGTGTGTCGGGCCGCGTGGTGTAGACTTCCAGGCGATCTTCACGCTCGATCATCTCAAAGCTGACATGGGCGCCTTCAGAGCGGCCAATCCAGTTTTCCTGCATCAGGCGGACCCGATCTGGCCACCGTTCAAGGTTGCCTAATTCAGAAAGTAAATCGTCTGCGTATTCAGTAATTTTCAAAAACCATTGGGATAGCTTGCGCTTTTCTACCAGCTCGCCGGAACGCCAGCCACGCCCGTCAATGACTTGTTCGTTTGCAAGGACGGTGTTTTCAACCGGATCCCAGTTGACCCAGGACTCCTTGCGGTACACCAGATCGTGTTCAAGGAAATCCAGGAACATTTTTTGTTCGTGTTGGTAGTATTCTGGCTCGCACGTGGCAATTTCCCGAGACCAGTCGTAGGACAGGCCCATGGTTTTGAGCTGGCGGCGCATGGTGGCGATGTT
>JABJOR010000176.1 GCA_018664265.1 Rhodospirillales bacterium | reverse complement strand
TTTTTATAAAAAATAATTAGGAGGATTATGCGAGTAAATTATCCATATCTACATCAACAATTCGCTGAAGTAGATCATATTTTTGATGATTTGCGCGAGCTTGTCTCAACAGGCCAGTTTACTCTTGGGCCCTTTGTAGAAAAATTCGAAAAAAAATTCGCGGCCTATATAGGCGTAAAGCATGTCATTTCAACCAATACGGGCACTGACGCGTTAATTTTGGCATTAAAGGCTTGTGGCGTAAAAGCGGGGGATGAAGTTATTACCGTCGCAAATACATTTTACGCAACCGCAGGAGCGATTGTAGCGGCTGGTGCAACACCGGTCTTTATTGATTGTGATAAACGAATGCAGATTGATTCAACAAAAATTGAAGACGCGATTACGACAAAAACGGCAGCCATAGTTCCCGTTCATTGGATGGGGGTTCCGGCAGATATGGAAACCATTATGGAGATTGCTGATCGGAGAAAAATCGCAGTCGTTGAAGATGCATGCCCGGCTGTAGGGGCTGAAATAGATGGCAAACGGTGTGGTTCGTTTGGTAAAGCCAATGGTTTTAGCTTTCATCCGCTTAAGCCTCTAAATGTTTGGGGAGATGGTGGTGCGATTACGACGAATGATGATAAGGTTGCTGACTTTCTTCGCCTGTATCGAAACCATGGGATGACAGATCGAGATCACATTGTAGTGTGGGGAATAAATAGCCGGATTCAGCCGATTCAAGCTGTCGTCGCAACCCGGGTTTTGGATACTGTTGATCATTCCAACAGTGTTAGACTACGAAACGCAACGCTGCTGGACGAAGGTTTGTTCGATCTTTCAGAATTTATTGAACTTTCACCCCGATCGGAAAAATATAAGGCTGTGTTCCAACTTTATGTGATACGAGCTCAAAGAAGAGACGAGCTATCAGATTATTTACGATCTAAGGAAATTGAATGCTGCATTCATTACCCGCTACCTTTGCATTTACAGAATGCCGCAAAACCTTTGGGATATAAACGCGGAGATTTTCCTGAGTGTGAGAAACAAGCAAATGAAATTATTACTTTGCCTGCCCATCAATATATCAATGAAGAGCAAATTGCCTACACCTTAGAACATATACGTAAATTTTATAGAGGATAGTACACGGGAAAGTTCTTCCCTTGTGGCGTAGTAACGATGTAATTCCCGTCAGTAGCTTTATTAAGTGTAAAATTTCTTGAGTATCTAATTAGCTACTGATATGGAAGCAGACAATTTATTATACTGTAAAAAATTATTTTTCATCTCTAAACCAACGCAATTTGCAATCGTTCTAACTGAAGAAAACCGCCCAAGCGGCTTAACAAATAGAGATATAAATTAAATATTAAGAGGTTTATGAAAAATGCAGTTCTTCCGACTCCCCAGAGCTTTGATTTAGATGCTTCTATAGAAAGGTGCAGAAAAATTAGAAGAAGGATATTGGATGTATCTCAAAAAATTCCTGCCATTCATATTGGTGGTTCCTTTTCATGTCTGGAAATGCTTGATGTTATTTATCACGGTTTCTTGCGCAAAACAGAGAAAGGGGATTATTGGGATACATTCATCCTATCGAAAGGGCATGGAACATTCGTGTGGTTTGTAACTTTAGAGTCTTTGGGAATTCTACCATCAGCAGAAATTGAAAAGTATTGTTCCAAGGACGGAATATTAGGAATGCATCCTGATCGTGGAACTCCAGGGATCATAACCTCAACAGGCTCATTGGGACATGGTTTGGGTATGGGTGCTGGCATGGCACTCTATGAAAAAGTTTTCAAAGAAGATCGGGATATTTACGTTTTACTTAGTGATGGTGAACTACAGGAAGGTTCTGTTTGGGAGATTTTTCTTCAAGCACCTGCGTTGGGACTAAATTCGTTAGTCGGATTTGTTGACAACAATAATCTTCAGTCGATGGAATTTACTACCGATAGCCACCCAAATTTATATCCCATTAAAGAAAAACTTGAAGCTTTTGGCTGGGAATCAGCTGAAGTGGATGGACACGATCAACAACAGATATACAACGCGATTAAGTCCCGCACTGGTACGAAGCCATTTTTTCTTGTTGGAAAGACAGTTAAAGGAAAAGGTGTTAGTTATATGGAAAATGAGCCCATGTGGCATTACAGGTCTCCTAACTCTCACGAATACCAACAAGCATTAAAAGAGCTAGAGGAGTAAACTATGAGAGATACATTTTCCAAAACGCTTTACGAGATAGCTAAAGCAGAAAACAATATTTTTATTATTGTTGCCGATATTTCACCGGCAGCAAGTATGGCCCCTTATCGTAAAGACTTTCCTGATCGATTTATCAACGTAGGAGTTGCAGAGCAAAGTATGATTTCCCTTTGTACAGGATTAGCTCTGAGGGGATGTCGGCCTTTTGCTTATACGATTGCGCCATTTACCATTTATCGTCCTTTTGAACATATTCGGGTA
>JABJOR010000175.1 GCA_018664265.1 Rhodospirillales bacterium | reverse complement strand
TTTTAGCTTTCACATATCCATCCATCCCGCCATGTCGTTCAAGATGGTCAGGAGTAATGTTCAACAAAATGGCAGCATCGAATGCAAGGGATGGCGTTAAATCGATTTGATAGGAAGACATTTCCAATACATAAACGCCATCCTTGCCCAGACTTTTCATATCAAGGGATGGCTTACCAAGGTTACCACCAACCTCAATACTGTAACCCGAAGCATCAAGAACGTGACCGATCAACGCCGTAGTCGTAGATTTGCCATTAGTGCCCGTTATCCCGATGAACCTTGAATCTTGTTCAACACGACCAAGAATTTCAATATCTCCGATGGTTTCACACCCCGATTGTTGTGCAAGCTTTGCCACGCCGTGCGGTTCGGGATGGTAAAGCGGTATACCGGGGGACAAGATCAACGCGTCAATTTGCCCCCAGTCGGCCGCATATAAATCAGACAGAGATATTCCGACGCCCTTTGCATGATCGCGTGAGTTTTCGTTGTCATCCCACGCCAATACATTTGCGCCATAGCCAGCCAGAGCCAAGGCAGATGAAATGCCTGACTTGCCCAACCCGAAGACGGCGATGTTTTTGGCGGTGATGGAAGCTCTGTCGATCATTGAACCCTAAATTTCCCCTTTAACGCAACTTCAGCGTTGCTAATCCGACAAGTGCCAAAATCGATGCAATAATCCAGAAGCGAATAACAATGGTGCTCTCTGCCCAGCCTTTTTGCTCAAAGTGGTGGTGCAGTGGTGCCATCCTGAATACGCGCTTGCCAGTCAATTTGAATGAAGCAACCTGAACAATCACTGAAACAGTTTCCAGAACGAACAATCCACCAACAATGGCCAACACCAGTTCGTGCTTGGTAATAATACTGACAGCGCCCAAGGCTCCACCAAGCGCTAATGAACCTGTATCGCCCATGAAAATACGAGCCGGCGGTGCGTTGAACCACAAAAAGCCCAACCCGCTGCCAACCAGTGCACCGCAGAATACAGATAATTCACCGGCCCCAGGAACGTAGTGAAGCTGCAGATAAGTTGAGAAGACAGAGTTCCCGACCAGATAGGCAATCAATGTAAAGACGCAAGCCGCAATCATCACCGGCACAATAGCTAGCCCATCCAAACCATCCGTCAGATTGACTGCATTTGACGAGCCAACCATAACCAGCACGGAAAACAGTACAAACACCCAGCCAAATTCAAGCAGGGTATCTTTCAAGAATGGCACAGCCAATGTTGTTGTAAGAGGCTCTGGTAAATGGCTTAAAATCCAAAAGGCAACAACGAGAGCAATACTGACCTGCAAGACAAGTTTCAGTTTA
Source organism: Rhodospirillales bacterium (assembly GCA_018664265.1). GTDB lineage: Bacteria > Pseudomonadota > Alphaproteobacteria > Rhodospirillales > Casp-alpha2 > JABJOR01. The sequence continues at coordinate 5,682 of JABJOR010000175.1, read as the reverse complement.
CCGGATAAGCCTTTGCTGCTTCTTTGGCTGACCTTCAGATAATCATCCATAAATCCGATCAAGCCGTAGGCTATCGTTACAGCCAACGCGCCCCAAACAAGTGGATTGGAAAGATTAGCCCAGAGCAACGTTGCAATGGTTAGTGCCAACAAAATCAAAATGCCACCCATGGTCGGTGTCCCGGCCTTGGTCAAAATATGACTTTCCGGGCCGTCTTCGCGAATTGGTTGGCCACCTGACTGGCGATCTTTCAGCAATCGAATGATAACGGGGCCAAACAGGAAACTTAGCAGCAACGCCGTCATAACGGCTCCGCCAGTCCTGAAGGTAATATACCGAAATACATTCAATGCAGAAAATTGATCTGCCAGAGGAACGAGTAAATACTGTAACATTTTATCCCTCTCCTAACTCAAGCAAGGCATTAACCACCACACCGACACGACTGCCGAGGGAGCCCTTTGCCACTACAACATCTCCATTACGCAAACTACTGATCACTACCATTGAAAGTTTTTCCGGGCTAATGGAATACCCACCCCGCATAGATTGTGGCAATGTATTCCATAATTCGAGCATGTGCTGACCACAGGCAAACACCAGATCGAAGTTATTAGACTCCAGATTTGTGACCAAATTACGATGAAGCTCAGCAGTATCCAGTCCCAATTCCAACATATCGCCAAGCACTGCAATCCTACGACCGGAGCCACTTGGCTCAATACGCCCGACCACATCCAGCGATGCCTGCATGGATGCCGGGCTGGCGTTATAGCTCTCATCAATCAAGACAACATCTGAACCATCATCCAACTTGATGACCGTTCGAACACCTCTTCCTTTTAGTGGCCTGAATTTGACCAAACAGGTTGCGGATGTCTTGACGTTTCCTCCTGCAGCCGAAATTGCAGCAAGGACCGCAAGGCTGTTCATGACATGGTGCATACCCGGAACACCAAGCTCATAATCTACAAAAACGCCATCTATGTTAGCCTCAACAAAAGATGTTTCCCCCTGCATGTTCACATTAATCAACCTTGCCTGGCTATCCGGATTTCCACCAAACCCAATAATATTTTTAGCGCCCGCGACTCTCGCGGCGTCAGCCAGACGTTCATAAAATTCACTATCTTGATTAATAATAGCGACACCGCCCGGCTCTAATCCTTCAAAGATTTCAGCCTTTGCATCCGCAATTTGTTCTACAGAGCTAAAAAATTCTGTGTGGGCCGCTTCAATAGCTGTGACAATTGCAACATGAGGCCTGACCATTCTTACCAGCGGACGAATTTCACCCGGATGATTCATGCCAACTTCAAATATACCAAACTTGGTTTCAGCCTTCATCCGCGACAGGCTTAGCGGCACACCATAGTGGTTATTGAGATTGCCATCACTGGCTGTCACAACACCTTGGTTGGATAATGCAAGCCGAAGCATCTCTTTAGTGCCAGTTTTTCCGACACTACCCGTGACGGCAATTACCTTACCATTCATACCATCGCGCGCAGCAACACCGAGATTTTCCAACGCAATCATGGTATCAGGGGTAAACAGTAACCGGGCATCATCCGAACAATTTTCAGGCCGATGAGAAACAACCGCTGCAATAGCGCCTTTCTCTAAAGCTTTCACAACATAATCATGTCCATCATGGGTTGGCCCCTGCAAAGCAACAAACAAATCTCCCATTTCAAGGGTTCTCGAATCAATGGAAACACCGCTGCCTGCCCAGTCATCCTCAATGACACAATCAAGAGCTTGCGAGATCGTCTGAGATGACAAATATGTTGAGCCCTGATTCATGAATTCACCTGTGCAATTGCGGCACGGACAACGCTCGCATCATCAAAGGGGTGAACTTCGTCGCCAATAATTTGCCCCTGTTCGTGGCCTTTCCCAGCGACAACAAAAAGATCACCTGGTTCCAACATGACAACACCAAAAGCAATGGCCTCTGCTCGATCGTCGATTTCCGTAGCATCAGGGCATCCTTCACGAGCTTGCGCACGGATGGCAGCAGGGTCCTCACTGCGTGGGTTATCATCACTCAGGATGACATAATCTGCATTTTCACAAGCCGCACGCCCCATCTCAATCCGCTTACCGGGATCACGATCACCACCACAGCCGAATAAAACAACAAGCCGACCAGAAACATGAGGCCGCATGGTTTGTAAGGCGCTCACGAGGGCATCCGCCGTATGGGCAAAATCTACGTACACATTAGCGCCGTTGACTAGCGTCCCTGCAAGCTCAAGACGACCGCGAACACCTTGTAGGAAATGCAAGGTTTCCACTGCGCGATAAGGCCCCTCACCCGCAGCAATAACAATACCAAGCGCGCACATTGCATTATCAACCTGAAATGATCCGATCAAAGGAAACTCTAATGAGACATCTCTACCAAACAGGCTCATGGATATTTGCTGTCCATTGTCATATGGAACAACAGATTTTAAAACAATATCCGTGGCTTTATATCCAAAACTTATAACCTTGCAGTTACGCTTATCAGCAAGCTTTTTTAAATCAGAAAATTCAGGAACATCTGCGTTTAGAACAACGGTTCCACCACCGCGCAGGAGATCAGAAAACAAACGGCGCTTTGCTTTGAAGTAAGTTGCTGTATCACCGTGATAATCAAGGTGATCGCGCGTCAGGTTTGTAAAGGCTGCTATGTCAATATGAACACCATCAAGGCGGTATTGATCCAGCCCGTGGCTTGAGGCTTCAATCGCCATGTGATCAACACCTTCCCGGGCCAACTCTGCCATGACTTGATGTAAATCCGTTGGGTCAGGCGTGGTCAGGCTACCAGGATAATTGATATCAAGGCCATCACCACTTGCCTGCACTCCAAGTGTCCCTGCACTGGCGGCTTTTATTCCAAGAGCCGCCCAAATTTGACGAACGAACGTTACAACTGAGGTTTTGCCATTGGTTCCTGTAACAGCCGCAACACACCCAGGCTGCGCACCGTGGAAAGTGCTAGCCATCTTTGAATAGCACTGACGCGGGTTTTCATCTGTTACAAGCGCAAACGGCTTAGAGAAATATTCATGGCGCGTTCCATCAGCAGCCAAAACTGCAATTGCACCACGCGATACAGCATTGTCGATATAGTCTCGCCCATCAGCGTTTGTTCCGGGCAAAGCGGCAAACACGTAGCCGGGTTCAATGCGCCGGGAATCACAGGAGACCCCGGTAACATTCATATCCGCAAATTGCTCGGCGTTGCTTGCGCTCACGTCTTTCGCTATCCCTGTCAGTAATTCAGCGAGCCTCAAAGGTCCGCTCCCATGTCTTCATGAAACCATCTGGATTCGGTTTTTCATTATTATTTGATGCAACAAGGGTTTCAGGTAGCATACCAAGCAAAGGCCCCATGCGAGAAACAATTCTGCTAACTATCGGGGCTGCGACCCAACCACCTGTGGCATAATTGAAAGTCCGTTCAATACCAACAGGCTCATCAACTATAACCAGAACCACATAGCGTGGCTGCTTAATTGGGAAAGCACCGACAAAGGATGCCATGCGTTTGTTATGGCTATATCTGCCATCAATCAATTTATCCGCTGTTCCGGTTTTCCCACCAATCATATAGCCTTCAGCTTCAGCATTTTTGCCAGTGCCATATTTTACAACCAATCGCATTAAGCCCCGCATGGAGCTTGATGTGCTTTCATCAATAACTCTGGTGGACGGAACAGTTTCATCAAAATTTCGCTGCAATATTGTTGCAGGATGACGCAGGCCACCATTTACCAAAGTCGCAACTCCACTGGCGAGCTGCAAGGGGCTAACAGCAATGCCATGCCCGAATGAGATGGTCATTGTGTTTATTTCGCGCCAACGTGATGGCAGCAATGGCTTGCCTATTTCTGGCAATTCAATTTCTGCAGAACTTAATAATCCAAGGTCTTGCAGATAGCTTTTCTGACGCTCTGTCCCAACATCAAGCGCCATCTTTGCAGCTCCGATATTGGAAGAATGTATGAGTATTTCCGGAACAGACAACCAACGATTCTTGCCGTGATAATCTGAAATTGTATGACGAGCTACAGTAATCGGTTCCGATGCATCGTAGCCACCATCAAGTTGTACTGTTCCCGCATCCAATGCCATGGCAGCAGTAAACAACTTGAATGTAGAGCCCATTTCGTAAACGCCTTTGGTGGCCCGGTTGAAGATTGCATCATCACTGGCAGTACCAGGAACGTTGGGATCGAAATCAGGCAACGACACCATTGACAACAGCTCGCCCGTATCGACATCCAAAACAATCGCAGCCGCTCCGATCGCACTAAACTCAGTCATGGCTCCAAGAAGCTCTTCACGAACCAAGGATTGAACGCGAACATCAAGGGACAGACGAAGAGACTTCACACTGTCTTCGAGTACGCCATCGAAATAGCGTTCAAGGCCAGCCGTACCTTTGCCATCGGTATCGGTCAAACCAACAACATGAGCCAAAAGAGGCCCTTGAGGGTAAACTCGGCGCTCTTCTTTCTTGAAACTAAAGCCCGGAATACCAAGGGCATTAATTCTATAATGCTCATCCGGAGAAAGATTTCGTTTCAACCAGACAAATCTTTTTTTGCTGGTGATTTTTTTGAATACAGCTTGTTGATCAAGACCAGGTAAAACTGAGGCCAAAAGCCTTGCAGCTTCTTCCGGTTCCTCGATTACAACGGGGTCTGCATACAACGACGCCGTTGGGAGACTGGCCGCGACCAGCACACCATTTCTGTCAACAATGCTGGCCCGGCTAACGGGTGCCTGTATCGACATCCGTTCATTTTTCATGCGGGCTTCATCAACCCCGCCGACAACCATCAATTCGATCAGGCGCACAGAAATTGCGGCAAAAGCCATCATGATCAAAGCTCCCGCAACCAGCAATCGACTACGTCCCATTTCAATGGCTTGTTTGCGAACCCCCTCCAGCTGAAAGCGCGTTGCGCCACCGTTGCCGGTAGCGCCATGCATCTTTTCAGGGAGGTGTGTCATTGCACGTTCTCCTGTTGGCGGAGTTCGTGAAGCGCAGCTTCAATTGCTGTCATCCCGCCGGGCGGATCACCTCTGGTTTCCAGATTAGAGTTTAAATTAATATCCACGCTGGAATCCTTGGCGGTTTTTATGCCAGTAGATTCCCGCATGGGAATAAGTTGCAGTTGCCCAATTTGGCTATACTCAAGATCAGAAGAACCAAGATACTGCTTAGCCAATCCACGCAATCGATTGGGCTCGTTTAAATAACTCCATTCTGCCTTCAGGACATGAATAGCTTTCTGTTCACGCTCAATATCACGATTGAGTGTTTGGTACTCAGCTTCAAGGTCCTGCACATCGTATTTTATGGCAAACACAAATACAGCAAGCAATGTACCAACAACCAATCCTAAAACAGTGGCTCCGCGAATCATAAAACACCTCCCGCAACAGAAGAATGAACTGGCGCATCCGTTCGCTCTGCCCACCGCAATCTGGCAGACCGTGAGCGAGGGTTTGATTTGGTCTCGGCTTTACCGGGCGCAATCCCGCTACGTTTGGTCAACCGAAAAGCTGGTGCTGCAACACCAGAGGAAGACGCTTCAGGCATATGTCGTGAGCCGCGAGATTGCCCACCACTATGATCACGCAAGAAACGTTTGATCAATCTGTCTTCGAGAGAAT
>JABJOR010000017.1 GCA_018664265.1 Rhodospirillales bacterium | reverse complement strand
GAGATAGACAAGAACAGAATGCGCTTTAGCATTATCAGGTGATATAGAAATAACTGTCCGAAAGCTATTTATAGCTTCCTCCATTCGCCCAAGAGCCTGGAATGTGTTTGCTAAGTTATGATGAGCCCGCCCAACATTTGGATCTAAATCAATAGACATTTGATAACTGGCAATAGCGGATTCAAAGGCCCCTATATTTTTGTATACATTCCCCTTGTTAAAATGGATTTCGCTTATATTTGGATTAATAGATAGTGCTTTCTTGAAACAAGAGATTGCTTCATCCCACCGGCACAAACTTGCATACATATTTGCAAGATTAAAATGACGATTAACGTCTAATGGATCATCAGACACATCCGTTTCAAGGGCCAAAACAGCATCGCTGAGAATGCTGGATTTTTGATAGCAGTCGACTGCTAATTCATAATTTTCCAGTTCTTTATAAGCATTTCCAAGGTTAAAATATATATGATCTAAATCTGGGCTAGTGGACAAGGCCACCGTGAAGCAATCGATAGCGGATTCAAAATCTCCTTGTTTGCTATATGCATTTCCCAAATTCAAGTGAACAAAATCAAGGCCCGGATTGATATAAAGAGACATTTTATAGCTATCTATTGCATCATCCCATCGACTAGCATCTTCATATAACAGCCCTAAATTGACATAGGCATCGGCATATAAAGAGTTGAGTGAGATAACTTCTTTAAATATAGCCTCTGCTTCATTTAAACGGCCAAGTTCTTTAAGTGCGAGAGCCTGGTTATTATAGGCATCAACATATTCTGAGTTAATTTCGAGTGTGTTTTCATAGCTAACAACAGCCTCTTCAAAAAGGCCCTGCTGGAACTGTAGGTTTCCAAGATTATAATGATAATCTGCAACATTCGGATTAATTACAATCGCCTTTGCAATGATCTCCAAGGCCTGTTCTTTATTGCCAATTTGGAACGCAACTACCCCCAACATATTCAAAAATTGGGGTTCATCAGAAACAAGATCCAGCACCTGTTGAAAAAGCTCTTCAGCCTGAGTTAAGCGATTCTGAGAAAAATCATCCAAAATCTTGTCGATCGATTGCTGAATATTCAATTGTTGTTCAATTATCGGGCCGGAACGCTTGCCTTCGCCTTGTTGCATTTTACCTTTGTTCCTTTTGTTCAAACCCTGCAACTATTCCTCAATATATGGGACAGGCAGCTAAGTGTAGCTCATATTATAGAGATCCGTCACCTAAATCATAACCAAGGGTTCATGCGAAGATCTATTAAAATTATAAAAATGCATTTTTTTTCATTTTAGTACCTGATTAACCGTATGCATTAGCTCTTAATTAAGAGGTCGGCGCTACCATACCATTAATCAGAAACGTTCATTGAGATCCAGAATTCACAATGCATAAAACCATAGAACATGACGAACAGACATCCGCCACCGGGCTTGTTGTTATTGGTCCGGATGGATATGCCATGACTGAAAAAGATTTACCGCCTGCAAATACCAAACGATGGGTCATTCGCAGGAAAGCTGAAGTTGTAGCAGGTGTAAGAGCAGGATTAATAAGCTTAACAGAGGCTTGTGAGCGATACACTTTATCAATTGATGAGTTCTTATCATGGCAAAGGCAATTTGATACCCACGGTCTCGAAGGCTTGAAGGTTACCAGAATTGCTGACTTCAGACCTCAACACAGAAGTATTGCAAATATGAATAAGACATCAATTACAGCTGCTGCAGCGCAATAAAAATTCATAATTTCTGACACTTCCTAAAATTACTTTCATATAATAAAAGCAATGCTGTTCCTGGTATGGGAACAGTTTTTTCATTTGTGAAAAAATCGGCGCACTAGGCAATTATTGCCGCATATTAACCACTTGTTTACCCTGATTTCTGTATTCTAATCCTATAACAACAATTCAGGTCATCTGACGTCTGTCTGATGGCGTAGAAATTAAGAATATAAAGGGAAATATCGTGGACGCACTGTTCCAAGCAATACGCAATCTGGGCCCAATGCGACTCGCTGTAATGGGCGGCGTCGTATTAAGTATGGTAGGTTTCTTTATTTATATTACATCACGTTTGGCTACACCCAACATGGAGTTGCTTTACGCTGATCTAGATCAAAAAGATTCAGGCAAAATTGTCCAAACCCTAGAATCTATGCAAATTCCGTATGAGATTGCCGGTGGCGGCAGCATCAAAATTCCGGGTGGAGATGTTTCACGCGTTCGTTTAATCCTCGCAGATCAAGGCATTCCTGGTGGTGGCACCATTGGGTATGAAATTTTTGATGATGCTGAGTCTCTCGGCACTACCAATTTCATGCAAAACGTCAATCTTGTCCGGGCACTGGAGGGTGAGCTTTCACGAACCATCCAGTCCATCGGCTCCATTTCCTCTGCTCGGGTGCATCTGGTGCTCCCAAAACGTGAATTATTCAGTCGAGAACGCCAAGAACCTACTGCTTCAATTATTTTAAATATGAGTGGTGGGAAACGCTTGGAAAAAGGCCAAATTCTTGCTGTGCAGCATCTTGTTGCCACGGCCGTTCCTGATCTTTTACCCACTCGTGTTTCCATTGTTGATAACAAAGGGAAGCTCTTGGCTGCTGGATATGAAGATGAAAATGATATTGGCACAATAACCGACAAAACAACTGAGCGTACCAGAATTTTTGAAAACAGGATGGCACGTACCATTGAAGAACTTCTGGAGAAAACAGTTGGCTTCGGAAAAGTTCGCGCCGAAGTTAATGCTGAACTTGATTTTGATCGAGTTAGCACGCAGGAAGAAATTTATGATCCAGATGGGCAAGTTGTTCGTTCAACACAAACCTCTGAGCAAATATCAAGTGCTAAAGACAGTGAAGGTAATTCTGCTGTTACCGTAGATGCAAACCTTCCTGACCCTGGATTAAGCGCTGAAGAAGGGGTTAGTTCATCTGCAGATGATTCGCGTATTGATGAAACTGTAAATTTCGAGATCACCAAAAGAGTAATTAATCATGTTAAAGAAGTTGGTTCCGTAAAACGTCTATCAGTATCTGTTCTCGTTGATGGGGTTCGCGGTATTAATGAATTAGAAGAAAAAACATACGAAGATCGATCTCAACAAGATATGGAGCTTCTGTCCACACTTGTCCGAGGTGCCATTGGTTTTAATGCTGATCGTGGCGACATTGTCGAAATCATCAACATGGAATTCGCCGATTTTGTTGAAGAAGAAGAAGATCTCGAGTTGTTCTTCGGTATGGACAAAAACGATCTTCTGCGGCTTGCTGAATTTATGGTATTGGGCATTGTTGCAATCCTCGTTATCTTACTGGTTGTTCGCCCACTTATCTCTCGCGCCATTGAATCCCTGCCAAGTGCTGACCAATTGGCAGGAGAAAGGTTGCTTGCTGATCAGACCGCTTCTCAAGCCCTAACAGGCCCAGGTGGTGCACCAATTCCTGGTGAATCTCTTGATAGTGATGTAGAACAATTTGAAGAACTTATCGATATTGATCGTGTTGAAGGCAGGGTTAAGGCCTCGTCCGTCAAGAAAGTCGGTGAAATTGTAGAGAAACATCCAGAAGAAGCACTATCTATTATCCGCAATTGGATGTATCAGGAAAATTAATATTCATCTTAACAAAACATAGAATACATTTGACTGGACTCTTAATATAATG
>JABJOR010000003.1 GCA_018664265.1 Rhodospirillales bacterium | reverse complement strand
TTCAATTGTGTCGCGAAATCCTTCCGTGGCAACCAGCGCAACCGGGGCAATGTTGCCCTCTACAATGGCGTTGGTGGCCATGGTGGTGCCGTGCATCAAATCACTGACCGTTGCCCAGCTGACGCCGACGGCTTCATAGGCCGAGACGATACTGGCGATGGGGTCATGGGTCTGGCTGCGTACTTTGGCCGTGCGGACTTCACCGTCCGCTGAATTAATCGCCAGAACGTCCGTAAAGGTGCCGCCAATGTCGATGCCGACCTTCCATGTACTGTGAAGAGTGGTGTTATTCTGGTCGCTCATAAATTCTGATGTCCCCAAAGTGTAACGTGTAAGAATATGGCTGAAAATCAAGCGTAAAGACGCTGTTAGGCTTCCATGAGAGGACACTCTAGCTAAAACCTTGATAAGTTAAAGTTCAGTTTATCTGTTTAGGCCTTAACTTTTGACTATACAAAGAGAATAAATAAATCTACAGTCGCCGAATTGAATAAAATGTAATGAAACTTTGTATGGGGTAAAGCTCATGTTGCGTTATTCACTTCGTCAAATGGAATATTTTATTGCGACAGCGGAATGCCAGTCTGTTGCCGATGCAGCGCGTAAACTGAACGTTTCCCAGCCATCGGTTTCCAAGGCCATATCCAATATGGAAGGCCAGTTTAAGACCCAGTTGTTTATCCGCCACCATGCCAGGGGGGTCTCCCTGACACAGGCCGGAGAGCGGCTTCTGATTGATGCCCGCAGCTTGCTGCGCTATGCCAATGATTTGCAGCAAAGCGCCCTTGATTCCGGTGATATCATTACTGGACAGGTGGAAGTGGCCTGTTTTATGAACGTAGCCCCGATATTCATGCCGGCCCTGATTGCGGATTTTCGTCAAATTTATGAGAATATTATGATCCGCTTACATGAAGGAGATCAGGACAGGATGATTTCCGGGCTTATTTCAGGCCGTTTTGAGCTGGCGTTGATGTTTGATCTGATCATTCCCAATGAAATCTCCATGCAGAAAATGGCTGCGTTTCACCCTTATATTTTATTACCGGAAGGCCACCCGCAGGCCAAGAAAAAGGTTGTTTCCCTGCACGACATGATGGATGACAACCTTGTGTTGCTGGATGTCCCGCCAAGCCGGGAATACTTTTTAAGCATATTCCGCTCGCTGGAACTGGAGCCGAATATTTCTTTCAGCTCGCCATCGCTGGAAATGGTTCGCGGTATGGTGGGCCAGGGCCAGGGGTATTCCCTGCTGGTCACCCATCCCCATCTTGATTTTACGTATGACGGTCAGATGATTGCCACGCGGCCGCTGGCTGATGACATCCCCCGCACAGAGCTGGGCATCGCTCGTCACGGGCAAATTCGCCCGACCCGGGTGATGAATCTATTTTCTGATTTTTGCGAGCAGTGGTTCAAAAAACATTACCCCCGGGGCGGCTCATGCCGCGCCGAGCCACCGCACTACAACAAATCAGCAGGTTCCTTGCGAATGGAGCGGGCGTATTCAACGGATGTGAATTGATAACTTAAAATAAGTCAGTTCATGACTTAAAACAGGCATCATCTGCCAATACGTCCGGACATTATCAGGCCACTGCGAATATTCATGCCCATGAGAGCAAGGTTCAACGCGCCTGCGGCCAATTCAAGCGCCTGAACTGTGTAAAAGATCGTATCAAAATTCCCGGCATTGGCTTTGCTGGCGAGGAAAAAAGCGCAGGGGATGAGGACAAGTACTCCGTTTAATGCGATGATCGGCATTCTTTTCTTCTTTGCCTCTATCAATTTACCGCGCCGTTTTTTGCCAAGGGACATTCCCGAACCACCGACAATTGCCATGCTGGGAACCAGGATTAAAAGTCCCCAAACGATTGCGTTTTTCACGGCAATGATCGTCTCGTGCGTACCAAAAGCTTCTGAGTAAATTGTCGAGGTCCAGAAGGTGAGAATAGTCAGAAATCCAATCCCTCCGGCAATTGCGTGAATCCGGGTTTTCATTTGTCTACGTCCACTTCTGTCTTATCCAAATAGGTGGTGCAACAACCACCAAGTGTCTGCATAACGTCTATCGCTGTTTGCACACTTGACAGCTTAAACGGTTCAATATTGGATTTCAGCCAAGCGAGATACTTACGGTCTGCTTCCCTGTAGACGGTGTGTCCCATGTCGGTTAGCACAACCAGCTTAGCCCGTTTATGATCTGGATTATCCGCAAAGATGACGAAGCCATCACGCTCCAAATCGTTTGTGACGCGCTGCACGGCTTGCCTTGAAAGACCCAGGTTTCGGGCGATTTTTGGAACGGTAACTGAGTTATTTGCAATAGAGATTGAACCCAGTATTTGCCATCTAGCACTGGTTAATCCAAATTCTTTAACCATCTGGTCGCCGAACGCGATTAATTGACCATGAAGTCGAAAAGATTCGAAAATCATGTCGGTGATCGCGCTCGTCTTGGGTGTTTGGTGGCCTTCAGTCATGATAAATACCAATATGCAATATGCTGTCTATATGACAATATATTGTCATTATGGTGATTTTGTCAAACCATAATGAATATGGTCGCTTCAGGGGGATAAAAGCTGCTGAGGAAATCAAGGCGTCACTGGCTTGATAAGGGTAATGTATTGTTCGCCCAAATCAGACACTTGGTAGTAATCAGAAAAACCAATTGTATAGTTAACGGTGCCGTCGCCAGATGAGCAGGGAAACATGATTGTTTCAGCAATTTTAAATTTATTAACACGCTCGTTCTCAAGGTGGATTCCGCGCCGGGTGTACGAAGGTAATTTCGCCTGGATGCATTGACGGAAGATATTTTCTACATCGTCAAATGTCTCTTCACCCTTGTAATAGTCATAAATGCATTTCCCGGTCATATTGATTCCGTAGAACGAATCAATCACTGTGCCACAATATTTTACCTGCAATTTGTCTTTTGAGTTGAGAACATCAAGAACGAAAATATGCGGAACCAGGCTTGGGATAGTCATCAAGTTGAGGGATGGATAATCAGGAAGCTTGTTCCTCTCAGAATTGGACAGGATAAATTTTGCAAATTCCAGAAGTTTTCTATGAGAGGATAGATGAATTATATCTTCAATCTTAACCACGACATTTGCCCCAAAAACTCCTATAAATTACTGCACGCATCCAGATGGTAAACTAACTATTACGTGCAATATGGTAAAGCAATATGATGGATTGCGAATGACTTTTGTTAACGGCAATCAATTGTTGCTGAATCCGCACAGGAAGTCTTCATACTTGCCAAATCCGGTGTGGCGGACTTCGAACTTCAGGTTTAGCTTTTTTGCAGCGTCTTCGGCCATTTTTTCTAATTTCGGGCTTTCGGTTTGCGCCAGATAGAGCAAGCGTGTGTAGTTGGCGAAATAGAGGTTGATCAGTTTCGGGTTTTTATCCATCCCCAGGCCTTGCCAGACCAGTCGATCAAAATGCTGGGCCAGGAAGTCGGTGAGGAAGAACGAGCCGGGTTCGGTATCCATAATGTCTGCAAACTGATCGTATCCGGTAAACAG
>JABJOR010000174.1 GCA_018664265.1 Rhodospirillales bacterium | reverse complement strand
TTTTGCGCATGGACGATACCGATCTTGCGCGATCAACACCGGAATTTGCCGAATCCATAGAACAGGACCTGACGTGGCTTGGGCTGCACTGGGATGTTCTGGAAAGACAATCCGAACGCCTGGCTGCTTACGATGCTGCTTTCGAGCGTCTGAAAGAAAGCGGACGGGTCTATCCGTGTTTCGAGACCCCGGAAGAGCTGGAATACAAACGCCGCCGCCAGTTAAAGTCTGGCAATCCACCGGTTTATGATCGTGCTGCGCTGTCTATGAGTGATGCGCAACGCGCAGAATGTGAGGCCGAAGGCCGCACCCCGCACTGGCGCTTCAAACTCAATCACGAAGAAATCAGCTTCGATGATCTGGTGCGTGGCCCGGTTAACTTCAATGGCACCAATCTGTCCGATCCGGTTCTTGTGCGCGGCGATGGCAGCTACCTTTACATGATGCCTTCTGCCGTGGATGACGTGGACATGAAAGTTACCCACGTTCTGCGCGGTGAAGACCACGTTACAAACTCCGCCATTCAAATTCAGCTGTTTGAAGCGCTTGGCGCAAGTGCCCCAGTGTTTGCCCACTTAGCTCTGCTGACCGATGCAGGCGGTGGTGGGCTGTCCAAACGTTTGGGTTCGCTCAGCTTGGGCGAAATGCGCGAACAAGGCCTGGAAGCAATGGCGATTAACAGCCTGCTCGCACACTTGGGAACGTCCGACAATATTGAGCCCTGCAACGACATTGAAGAACTCGCGGCTGATTTTGATTTGACCCATTTCGGGCGTGCAGCCCCCAAGTTTGATCCGGAACGCCTGTGGGCGCTGAACGCCCGCCTTCTGCATATTACAAGCTTTGAAGATATTGCGCCTCGTCTGGCCGAAATTGAACTGGACAAGATGGATGCTCCGTTCTGGGAAGCAGTCCGTGCCAATCTGGAAAAGCTTTCCGATGTTGCGATTTGGCACACCGTGTGTTTTGGCGATATTGAGCCTGTCATTGAATCTGATGATGGCGAATTCCTGAGCGCCGCGACAGAGTTGTTACCGCCGGAGCCCTGGGACGAGACAACCTGGTCCGCCTGGACAGGTGCCATCAAGCAAGCCACCGGACGTAAAGGTAAACCGCTGTTCATGCCACTGCGTCTGGCATTAAGAGGCCTTGACCATGGACCGGAGCTTAAGCATCTGCTACCTCTCATGGGCCGCGCGCGTGTCCTGACACGCCTTCCAAAATAACCAACTGTTTAAAGCCGAGCCGCCATGTCTGTTAAATCTCTTTCTGTCCACAATACTTTAAGCCGCACCAAAGAAGTCTTCGAGCCTTTGGACCCTGCCCATGTTCGCATGTATGTCTGCGGCCCGACGGTTTATGACTATGCCCATATCGGCAATGCACGGCCTGTGGTTGTGTTTGATGTGTTTACCAGATTATTACGCAGGCTTTATCCAAAAGTCACCTACGTGCGAAACATCACCGATGTGGAAGACAAGATTAACGCCAAGGCCAAAGAAACTGGCGAAGATATCAGCGTCATTACCGGGCGCACGACGAAAGCCTATCAGGAAGACATGGCTGCCATTGGTGCCCTGCCACCGGATGTAGAGCCACGCGCCACCGATCATATCAAAGAAATGATCGAGATGATCGAAACCCTGATTGCACAGGGCAATGCTTATGAAGCCGATGGCCATGTGTTGTTCAAGGTGCCGAGCATGGCTGAATACGGTCAACTTTCCCGCCACAGTCAGGATGAACTTATTGCCGGAGCCCGTGTCGAAGTTGCGCCCTATAAACTGGACGCTTGTGATTTCGTGCTATGGAAGCCTTCCGATGCAGAAACGCCGGGTTGGGACAGTCCATGGGGCCGAGGTCGACCGGGCTGGCACATAGAATGCTCCGCCATGTCGAAAGCCTATCTGGGTGAAACTTTTGACGTCCATGGTGGTGGGCAGGATTTAATCTTCCCGCATCATGAAAACGAGCTGGCCCAAAGCCGTTGCGCAAATCACAAAGACATCATGGCCAAATACTGGATGCACAACGGCTACCTGATGTCCGAAGGCGAGAAGATGTCCAAGAGTTTGGGCAACTTCTACGTTGTACATGACCTGCTGGATGAATTTCCCGGACAGGCCATTCGCCTGACCCTGCTGCAAACCCACTATCGCCAGCCGCAGGATTTCACCAAAGACGGTATTGCCGAGTCCAAACGCACCTTAGATAAATGGTATAGACTGGTCGGCGATGTAAGCCACACCGATGATGATGTTCCGGGTAGTGTGATTGAAGCCTTGTGCGACGATCTCAACACACCCAAGGCCATCGCTGAGCTGCACAAGCTTGCCAGCGTCGGCACGCCAGAGGCTATGCGCGCGTTAAAAGCCGGCGCCACCTTCATTGGCTTGATGTTCCAAAGCGCTGATGAGTGGTCCTCATGGCAACCCGCCGGAGCCGCGGACGTGAATGAGGCAGCCATAGATGCCTTGATCATTGAACGCACCGACGCCCGAAAGAATAAAGACTTCGCCCGCTCCGACGAAATCCGCGATGAGCTGGCAGCCCAGGACATCGTTTTGGAAGACGGGCCAGACGGCACGACTTGGAAACGCGCCTGACAAAATTATTTTCGTTTCCCGCCAAGTTATTGTCACTTCCCCAAGTTGTCATTCAGGGCTAGCGTGTTTCCGTATTTAACACACGTAAGCGGGCACCTATGCGAACAACTCTGGCCAATATTTCAGTCTTATTGATTAGCTCTTTCTTTATGCTGATCGGGACCGGTTTGCTGAGCACCCTGATACCACTTCAGGCTGATCTGGCTACATTTTCGTCCATTGAGGTTGGTGTAATTGGCGCGGCCCAATTCACCGGGTTTGCTGTTGGCTGCCTGATCTGCCCACTCGTTGTCAGGCGCAGCGGGCATATCAGGGCCTTTGCCGCATTTTGTGCTATTGCTGCCTGCGCCACGTTGATTATGCCGATGCTGATAAATCCTGTTGTCTGGAGTATTCTTCGGGCGATCAATGGGATCTGCATGGCTGGATTATTCATGGTCATTGAAAGCTGGCTTAACGAGCGATCCGAAAACGAATACAGGGGGCGGGTGTTTTCCATTTATCAGATGGTTATCCTTGCCGGTTCTGTCGGTGGCCAGCAATTGCTAGGCCTCGGTAAAGTTGGCGGATATGAACTTTTCACCATTGCAGCGATTATGCTGATCATTGCGCTGGTCCCCACAGCGATGACCCGAAGCATTGCCCCTACGCCGCTGGAAAGTGTTAAGCCGCGTCTGTTGTGGGTTTACAAAATTTCCCCCCTCGCCTTGACGGGGTGCACTCTGGTCGGGTTCGCCAATGGCTCTCTCTGGTCGCTGGCACCAATTTATGCCAGTCAGAGCGGCTTGAGCTTTGTCGAGGTTGGTTGGTTCATGACCGCCGTCATCGGCGGTGGGGCGATCACCCAGTTTCCCATCGGGCGATTGTCTGATCAGTTCGATCGTCGTGTTGTGCTGCTCGGAGTGACCATTGCAGCAGGCCTGACCGGACTTGCCTTGGCACTTGTTCCGGAGCCTTCACTTATTGCATTACTGGTACTGGCTGGATGTTATGGCGGATTTTCCCTGACACTATATTCATTGTGCGCTGCGCATATAAACGATTTCGTAGAACCGGAAGACTTCGTGCATGTCACATCTGCATTGCTGCTAACCTTTGGCCTTGGCGCTATTGCCGGGCCAATTGTTGCGTCCATCGTTATTGAAATGTCATCCTACAATGGCCTGTTCTTTACGACAGCGGCAACCCATGCAACCATTGCCGGGTATACTATTTATAGACTGGCCAGAAAACCACGTGAGAAGCCCGACGATTTCGAGCCATTCGTGGTCAGCATGCCCAAGCAATCACCGATTGTTTCAAGCCTTGATCCGCGCATTGAAGAATCACAAGATTAATATCTAAGGACCTCTTCCCTATGGATACGACCGAGAATAAAATCTCTGTATCAATCGACGAGATTGAAAAGCTAACCCGATCAGCACTTCTCAATCACGGGGCAAGTGAAGATAGCGCCCGTATCATGGCTTTTGCCGTGGCAAGAGCAGAAGCCGATGGCAATTCCATCTGTGGTCTGTTTTATGTTCCGATATACTGTGAACATCTGCACTGTGGCAGGATCAACAAGGCCGCAAACATTACCATCAGCACACCGCTGGCATCCGTGGTTAAAGTCGATGCTGATAATGGATTTGCCCATCCTGCAATCGAAGCGGGGCTACCCGCCTTGATCGAGGCCACGAACAAGACAGGCTGTGCAACGCTTGCCATTAATCATTCCTATAATTGTGCCGCGCTCGGACTCTATACGGAAGAACTATCGCGTAATGGCTTGATCGCCATGGGCTTTGCAAACTCACCGGCCAGTATCGCGCCCCCTGGTGGAATACGCCCGGTTTTAGGAACCAATCCAATCGCCATGTCCGTGCCCGATGGGAATGGCGATGTTGCTTTTCAATTCGATCAAAGTACAAGCGCCGTTGCCAAGACATGGATCATGGCTGCTGCCGAAAAGGGAGAAGAAATTCCGCTAGGCTGGGCTATAGATAGTGATGGTGAGCCAACCACAAACGCCAAAAAAGCGCTGGACGGTGCCATTGCCCCGTTTGGTGGCTACAAAGGGTTCGGTATTGGCCTGATGGTTGAAACCTTTACTGCATTGATGAGCGGCGCTGCACTCAGCACTGAAGCTTCCCGGTTTGTTGGCCCTGATGGCGGTTACCCAAATGTTGGACAGTCTTTTATCGCAATGGACCCGAAAGCATTCGTATCCAGCCCTGATTACGCCACCCAGACAGGCAAACTATGCCAGAATATTACAAATCAGGATGGAGCACGCCTTCCCGGTTCCCGTTCTTTGAACACGCGAATCACATCAAAGAGCAACGGCATTTTGATTGATACTGTGTTGTTTAAAAAAGTTCAAAGATTAACTAACTAAATATTTTAAAGGCTAAAACCATAATTACCCAAACTCAAAACACGTCAGTATTAAAATAATCTACTAAAAATTGTAGAAAAGATGATTCTGGGCAAGGTATAAAAATTAATTTTACAGTAGTTATACATTTCAAACAAAAGACAACACTATTTTAATGATATTGATACAATTTAGAAACAACACTCTAATTCATGTAAATTTTGTTACAAATATAGCTTCCACAGCGTGAACATTCTTGAAAAACAGAAATTTTATTGAAAGTTTTCTTGCGAAACTGATCATTACAGTGGAAACTTAAGAATATGGAAGGCGGAAAGCAATTTTATGGCGTTGGCTAATAATCAAAACAAACAATCTGGCGCAAATGATGTGATAACAGATGATTTAACGAATACGGCATTACACAGTTTACCGTATCCAGTCATGTTTATACATGCTGCCTTGATTGATGAAGAGGTCTCCAGCGATCTGGTTGCCACCGCCTTGAACACTGCTGCCCATGAAGCATTTTCCATAGATCCACAGCATGCGGATACGATTAACTTATCTTCTCTGATCATTGAAGATGGCAAGAACGAACTTTTACAAACACTATCCATTGTCCTGAAGAAAAATAGTCCAAAATCCGGCGAGTTCTCTTTTGAGACAAAACATGGGTCAACTCCATACAATATTCTGGCAGTGCCACACGAAAGCTTGTCTTCACACAAAAGCATTATTTTGATCCTGCGACCCGGCTCTTCCGAAGAACTTAGGCTCGCTGTTGATGGGGCCGCCGAACAGCATCGGGAAGATGCCCGTGAAGCAACCAAGGAACTTCTGGCACAGATCAGCCATGACATCCGCACACCACTGAATACAATCATCGGCTTTGCCCAGATGATCGAAGAAGAAATGCTTGGTCCGGTTGGAACCCTTCAATACCGCGAATATGCAACGATGATCGGCCGTTCGGGGCGTGGGCTGCTTGATCAGTTTGATGAACAGACATCCCGTGAACGCCTGACGGGCCTTAACGATCATGAAGATTATGAGCATATCATCGAATTGGCGCCTGATATGATCTGCATTTGTCGTGATGGGAAAATTACAAAGATCAACGCCGCCGGTGTTGCCATGTTGGGAATGTGGGATTCCAAGGAATTAGAAGGTCGGGCCTTCATCGATTTTATTCATGAAGACTATAAGCCCATCGCCGACAACAACATGGCGGAGATGATTAATGAACGTCAAATGCTTCCGCTCAAGCTAATCAAGAATGATGGTCGCGATATTGATGCTGAACTTAATGTTCTGCCCTATAAAACCAGCGATGATGATACCGATAATGGCGTCATTCTGACGGCGCGGGATATGACGGAACGCCAGCGGGCGCTTCGCAAGACTATCGATCGTGAAGAACAGATCCGTAAAACCATGGACACCGTGGCCGATGGTATCGTTATCATCGACAGCTCTGGCAACATCGAAACCATAAACACTTCTGGAGAAGATATTTTCGAGCACAAACCGGGTAGTTTAATTGGCAGCAAGTTTAATGCCCTGCTCGGACATACTTCCAGCAGTGAGACTGAAGCATCAATGGCGCAAGTCGTCGGTGATGATGGAAAACCTCTGTCCATGAATACCCTGTATGAACTCAATGGGTATCGGAAAGATAAGTCAGAACCTTTCCCACTTGAAATAACATTGAACGAACTCAGCCTAGGCACGCGCAAACTTCTTATTGGCTCATTTCGTGATATTTCTGATCGTAAGCTGCAAGAACAAAAGCTTATAGACCTGGCGACACGTGATCCGCTGACAGGCATGCCCAATCGATACATGTTTGAACAATGTATCAACAATGCCATAACGCGTGCAGATCATTCTGGCGAGAGCTTCGCCATCATGAACATTGATCTCAACAACTTCAAAAACATCAATGAAGCGCTGGGTCATGTGTTCGGTGACAAGCTGCTTGTTGCTGTAGGCGCAAGATTAAAAGAAATCCTTAAAGACGCTACCATGGTCTGCCATATGGGCAGTGATGATTTCTATGTTCTTATTGAAAACAATCCTGATATCTACACCCTTGAAACCATGGCCGGGTTTATCTGTAATGAGATAACGCGCCCGCTGGCTGTTGAAGAAAAAGAAATCTTCACCTCCTGTACAATCGGTATCTGCCTTTATCCCGATAATGCCAAAGACAGGGTTGAACTGATGCAGCATACGGACGCTGCCATATACAACGCAAAATCGACCGACTCCGGTGGATTTGTGTTCTTTGCAGACCATTTAAGCAAACAGGCTGAACGGCGTCTGGATATTGAACGCAACCTGCGCCGCGCCATTGAACGTGATGAACTTCATTTGCTCTATCAGCCTAAAGTCGATTTGAAGTCGCGCAAAATTATTGGCTGCGAGGCTCTTGTCCGTTGGGAATGCAATGAATTGGGCAGTGTCTTTCCTGATGAATTTATCGAGATTGCAGAACGCTCCGGTATTATCATTGATATTGGTCAATGGGTTCTGGATGAAGCCTGCAGACAAGCTAGTCAATGGGTCGAAACCAGTCTTCCTGATATCAAGGTTGCCGTAAATCTGTCTGCGGTCCAGTTCCAGCAAGGTGATCTCGAAAAACGAATTCTCAAGACACTGAACGAGACAGGCTATCCACCATCACAACTGGATGTCGAACTGACAGAAAGTATGTTGATTGAAAATCCGGAGCACACAATCGAGACCCTGAAATCCATTAAAAGTCATGGCATAACCGTATCCATGGACGATTTCGGAACTGGCTATTCATCGCTTAGCTACCTTGCCCGTTTCCCGCTGGATAATTTGAAGGTTGATCGCTCTTTTGTTATGAACCTGCCCGATGACAAGGATGCAGCCGGTTTAGTTCGTGCCATTATCACCATGGCAAAACAGCTGGGGATGTCCCTTATCGCAGAAGGAATTGAAACGGAAAGCCAGGAAACCTTCCTTAATGCACTGGGCTGTGAAATGGGTCAGGGATACTTCTTTGGCAAACCTTTAACACCAGAAGACTTTGAAGCCCTGGCCATCAAAAGCCTTAACTAAACAAACCCCGTTTTAAAAATTAATCGAACATCGCGTCAATGGCAGCCTGATCATTGGCGTGTTCACTCGTTTCTGGAGAGCCGGCCTCTTCTTCGCCGAGCATGGCATCAACTTCTTTTTGATGCACACCCTGGCGACCATTAATAACGCCACTGACCACATCCATTGTCTGCTGCATCGACCGGGATAAATATGAAACGTTTTCCCGAACCAGGTCCATATTTCCAGTTTCAATATCTTTTTCAATACTATCAATGGCTTCTATCACCATAGAATCGAGCTTGGTGACAGCCTCTTCAAACGGCTCTCTGTAGCATGTTGGGCAAAAGTCATAGACCTCGATAGCGAGATCCTTGTCAGCAATTGTTGAGTCCCGGAAGTGGTCTTTATAGGATTTCGGTGTCCATTCATGGGCATCTATCAAAAGCTCTGGCATATCCGGTATCATTTCCAACAACATGACGACTTCGTTGAAATGATTGAGATAATCGGTTGCAAGCAACGTCAAATCGTTGACGTTGGTCCCCTTAGCACGTTCTTTACAAGCAAGATACTGTGGATCTTCCAGAGTAATGACAGGCATATTTTTTCTTTTATTTTGGTTCGACATTATTTTCTAATTCTCTGACAGTCATAGCTTAATAAAAGCCCCACGAATACACACTAACAACACATTGTCCGTTTCGTCCAGACCGCAAATCAACATATTATCATAGTCAGCCGTTTGAAGACCTTGAAGCCTGCCTGGAAATAAGGCAATCTCGCGCGGATCATAAAATAACAGGCTTTCAGGTTCAATGACCAATAATCGCGTCTATATATACGATGTAACCCTGCGTGACGGGGCTCAAACTCAGGGCGTTGATTTCAGCACCCAGGACAAGGCCGCAATTGCGCGAGAACTTGATGCTATTGGTATAGATTTTATTGAGGGTGGATGGCCTGGTGCCAATCCGACAGACGATTCATTTTTTGCGGAATTGCCGAAGCTGAATTCTTCGAAATTTACGGCCTTTGGCATGACCCGCAGACCCGGCCGCAGCGCTGAAAATGACCCCGGTCTGAATGCCTTGCTGAACGTTAAGACAGATATGATTTGCATGGTTGGCAAGACCTGGGATTTCCATGTGGATGTGGCTCTCGGCATTGAACGCGATGAAAACATTGCCATGATCGCTGACAGTATCAAACTAATCTGCGCACGGGAAAAAGAAGCCCTTTTTGATGCTGAACACTTCTTTGATGGCTACAAGGCCAACCCGGAATTTGCCATGGCCTGTATCAAGGCAGCCTATGACGCCGGCGCAAGATGGATTGTATTGTGTGACACTAACGGTGGCACCCTGCCCCATGAAATTGAAAACATCGTCAGTCAAATCTGCCAGCACATTCCGGGCAGCCACATTGGCATTCACTGTCATGATGACACCGATAATGCCGTGGCCAACTCACTCGCCGCCGTGCGCGCCGGAGCCCGCCAAATCCAAGGCGCCATGAATGGCCTGGGTGAACGCTGTGGCAATGCTAACCTGGTCTCAATTATTCCAACGCTAGCCTTGAAGATGGGTTACGACACAGGCGTTTCGGCAACTGGCCTGAAAAGGCTGGCGCATGCTTCGCGCATTGTCGATGAACGCTTGAATCGCTCTCCGGACAGGGGGGCGGCCTATGTGGGCTCATCCGCTTTTGCCCACAAAGGTGGCCTGCATGTCTCAGCCGTTGAAAAAGACCCGCGCACATACGAGCATATTGATCCTGAGCAAGTCGGCAACCAGCGCCATATTGTGGTTTCTGATCAAGCCGGAAAATCCAATATTCTGGCCCGGTTCCGTGAAATCGGTATCGAGGTCGACCCGAAAGACCCAAAGGTCAATCGGTTGGTTGATCTGGTTAAGGAACGGGAATTCGATGGCTATGCCTACGACGGTGCAGAAGCCAGCTTCGAGCTTCTTGCCCGGCGCGAACTTGGGGATATTCCGGACTATTTCCATTGCAATAGCTTCCGAGTTATCGACGAGCGCCGCTGGAATGCCAAGGGTGAGCTAGTCACCATGTCAGAAGCAACCGTAAAGTTGCTAGTCGATAGCGAATTGCATATGGCTGTGGCAGAAGGCAATGGGCCGGTCAACGCCCTGGATGCGGCCTTGCGCAAAGTTCTGATCCCTCGTTATCCAACCTTGAAGACCCTCTCTTTGACGGATTACAAAGTTCGGATTCTAACCCCGGGCGATGGCACACGCGCAATAACACGGGTGATGATTGAAACGTCGGATAAAATGGATGATGCGATAGATACCAATTGGAGCACCATTGGCGTTTCTCCAAATATCATTGATGCGTCCTATAACGCTTTACGCGACAGCCTGACATTCAAACTGTTTCGTGAGAAGACAGTTTTATAAATTTAATTAAAATTACGAAAACCAAAAACGGTAACAATTCCCCATGGCAGGCACCAATTCCAAGCTGGCAGGCAGCACTGGCGATATCACAAATAACAACCCGGTAATAATACTGGTCCGCCCGCAACTGGGCGAGAACATCGGAATGTGTTGCCGGGCAATGCTGAACAATGGCCTGAGCGACCTCAGGTTGGTTAGCCCCCGAGATGGCTGGCCCAACGAGAAAGCCCGAGCCAGTGCATCCGGCGCGGATCTGGTGTTGGACAATGCGCAAGTGTTCGATACCACAGAACAAGCTGTGGCTGATTTAAAACTTGTTTATGCCACTGGTATTGGATAGTTGCATTTTTTGTCGTTAAATATCTAAAAATAAAAAAACCACCAATACTACCAAGTAATAATACCATTCCTCCACTGCCTCTTAAAAAATCACTCAT
>JABJOR010000173.1 GCA_018664265.1 Rhodospirillales bacterium | reverse complement strand
CCACCAATGATGACGATTTGCGCGTGTTGTGTATCACTCATAATGTATAGAACCCCTAATTAACTAGCTTTAGCATGGCGGCGGGATTGGCGTCTGCCGCGTGTTTGTTCTGGTGCAATCCAGCCTTCCGGTGGGACAGAATCCCCGGCAACGATACCGGGGAACGCAGCCTTGATTTTGGCATCCGTCTCGGCGCTGATCGCGTATTTGTTGGGTTGGGTCAGAATAAAGCGAACCTGATCAAGGGCGCGTGCATGAACATCCCTTGAGCCCTGCATCTCCCAAACCTCTCTGATTGTTCGATCGGCCAGTTCAGGCAAGAAACATGTCTTGGTCATGCGTTTCAGGGTTTCAGGGTTGCCAATGTACATCCCGCCATGTCCGGCCTTTTTGATTTCATCCAGAGCAAGATTCTCTTCGGAAAATTCCATTCCGCACGCCGCACGTTTTGCCATCAGAGCAATTTCGTTATCAATGGCGACCTGAGCAAGATCGAGAGACATCAGCGCATCGAGCAATCCCCCCATGACGATGTAGTTTACCCCGCTCATGGTACCGAGTATGGGAGACATACCTTTTTCATATCCGGCCTGGGCATCGCTGGTTTTTGAGTTTGTCAGGCCAAGGTATCCGGCTGACGGGACATCATAGAACCGGGCCATTTGGCAAATGGCACTGTTCATTATGCCGATTTCAATAGCTCCCGTGGCGTAGGAGCCATCGCGCATATCCGTGAACACTGGCAGGAAGTTATACAACATGGGCCGCCCGGCTTTTGAAATCTGGGTCAAAACACATGTGGCAAGCCACTCAGCATTGATCAAAGCAAGCGTCCCGACCAGCGTCAAAGGCGTTCCGGCACCGCCAACGGGGGCGATAGTGCCATAGGCTGTAATGTCATTTTCAGCAAAATACATCAGCATATCTGTGCTGTCATAATCCATGGTCAACGGAGATACCACGGCACAATAGCCAAAGGTAATAAACTGGTGTTTGAAATAGTCTTCACGTGATCCGGCAATTGTCTCACCCAGCTTCAATATCTGCTCACATTCTTCCACATCCAGAACCGAGGTTCTGACGGGCTTGGAACAATTCTTCAGCGCCGGATAAAATCTGGACAAATTGAACTGACCTTCCGGCGCGTCATCGGCCAACACGGAAATCGAGAACACATCGATACCATCCATCTCGTTCACCAGATGCCCAAGACGGGCGATATCATGAGATGTTGCGCGGCGGGTTTCGCCACTGACAGGGTCAACCATATCAGGGGCGGAGCTGGCCGTTGCCACCCGGGGCTCTGCACAGGGCAGGGTGAAATCATGGGCCGGGTCACGCCCGCAAATGGTGAATGTTGGCGGCGTCATCTCTACACACTTTTCCACCAGATCAGCAGGGAAGGTGACGACCTCCGTTTCATGATTAACTTCACAACCATGCTCAGCAAAGCGAATGCGGGCCTTTTCATTGCGAACCAGCAATCCGGTATCGCGCAGGATTTCAAGCGAGGCTTCATGGATGCGTTTGACCTGATCATCGCTCAGGTACTGGGCGTTTTGCATAATCATTTGAAATTGTGCTCTTTTCGGAAGATGCGGGAAGGAACGTACTGCACTGAATCTAATGCGTTTAAGGTGTTGCACACAAACGGGACCTTGTTATAGTGCCGATAAGTTTTTCTTATGCGAAGAGAGCACCGGAACCCTATGCCAAAGCGTTATCCATCCCTGAATGCCTTGCGGGTGTTTGATGTGGCAGCCCGTCACATGAGCTTCACCGATGCCGCAGATGAGCTGAACATGTCCCAAGCCGCCGTCAGTCAGCGCATCAAGGGGCTGGAAGATTACCTCGCCAAGCCGTTGTTCAACCGGGGGCATCGCTCGCTGGAGCTAACCGATGTGGCGAAGGCTTACTTGCCGTCTGTGCGCGATGCGCTTGAACGCCTTGATCGGGCCACGGACCAATTGTTTGAATGGAGCGATGCCAAGCACGTCTTGAGCATCCGGGTGGCCTCAGCCTTTGCTACCCTGTGGCTGGCCCCCCGGCTTGCCAGTTTCCAGCAAGCCTGCCCCGACATCGACATTCGCATGATCTTGAACAGTGATTTTACCTATGGTCCGCTGGAAACATCGTTTGATGCAGAGATTCGCTACGGCGAAGGCAGTTGGCCTGATTTAACCATTCAGCATCTGTTGGATATTGAACTCTTTCCCGTATGTGCACCAAAGTTACTGGCGAAGCTGCGCAAGGTTGATGATCTGCAACATCACCCCTTAATCCATGTGGTGGGCTACGATGAAGACTGGAGCATGTGGCTTGAAAAGAATGAAATTCGTAACGTAGACCATACACGCGGCCTGCAAATTGACGCCACAATCACCGCCATGCAGGTCGCCCAGCAAGGGGCAGGGGTG
>JABJOR010000172.1 GCA_018664265.1 Rhodospirillales bacterium | reverse complement strand
GAACTTGTGCGCGGCACTGCAAATCGTATCGTTATTCGCATGGTTGAAAGCACCAATACCCGTGCCCGATTGTTCCATGTTACAGGACACCTGGTGGCAGACAGTCGCAAGCTGGCACTTGCCGGGCGCGAAGTGGAAGTGATGGTGCTACCGCCCATCAATCAAAGTCCCGGTATTTTACGAACAGCCTTTAATATCTATGATCGATTTATCAGCAGGCTCCCGGGTAAAATACATCTGAAAAAATATGAAGAATTCCCCATTCAACACGCCCAGCATTACCCCGAAGTTCCAATAGCCTTTGGCGGCGAAATTGCTTCTGCCGTAAGGAACCTTGATCAAGACCATCTCATGTTGTCTGTTGCGGTCCCCGTTCAGCGCTACAAGCAGGTTCTTGGGGCCTTGATGGTTACAAAATCGTCTCATTCAATTGATGAGGCTCTCTACGATGTTCGCGTTGGAATTTTAGAAATCTTTCTGGTCTCACTGACACTGACCATTTTGTTATCTATTTATCTAGCCGGAACGATTGCCAGACCGATTCACCGTCTGGCCAGTGCTGCAGACAGAATTCGCCAGTCTCTCAACCGCCGTGAACAACTTCCACAACTTAAGAACCGAGACGATGAGATCGGGGATTTGGCCATCGCTTTGCGCGATATGACAGACGCCTTATGGGATCGCATGGATGCTATCGAGCAATTTGCCGCTGATGTCAGCCATGAAATCAAAAACCCTTTGGCATCTTTGAAAAGCGCCGTTGAAACCGTTGCCAGAGTAAAAGAGCCTGAACAACAACGAAAGCTCATGTCTATTATACAAGAAGACGTTGAGCGGTTGGACAGATTGATCAGCGATATTTCAGATGCATCGCGCCTGGACGCCGAGCTATCAAGAACATTAATCGAGCCCGTCAATATTGCCAAAATGCTTGAAACTCTAGTTGATGTTCACACATCCACATCCGGACCGGATGCTCCTGAAATCACCCTTGATATAAACTCCGGCCAAGTTGATACACTTATAGCTGATGCCATGGAAGATCGCCTGGCTCAGGTTTTTGCGAATCTAATCGGCAACGCCCTGACATTCAGCCCGAAAGGCAGCACTATTAAACTCACCGCCAGACGGACAAACACAGAGATCTATGGAGATACCATCATCGTATCCTTCGCTGATACGGGGCCGGGTATTCCATCTGGAAAAGAAGCCGCCGTTTTTCAACGATTTTACAGCGAACGCCCCCATGACGAAAAATTTGGCACACATTACGGACTGGGTTTGAGCATCTCTAAACAAATTATTGAAGCTTATGGCGGAGATATCAAAGCTGAAAACATACTCGATTCAAATGGCAATACGGCAGGCGCTTTATTTACAGTTTGCCTTCCTGCAGGTTGACAGCTTGATCCTGCATCGGCACTCTCTCGCTCTACATCAACAACTGTAAAAGAGTAAAAACCTTGGTTCAAATTCACGCCACATCGATCAGCATAAACGCCCACGCAGTTCTGTTTCGTGGCCCATCAGGCAGCGGCAAATCTGATCTGGCCCTTAGAATGATCGACAGAGGCGCGAAACTTGTTTCCGATGATCGTTGTAATCTTGAGGTTAGTGAAGACCGGATCATGGTTACTGCACCGGAGACCATTTCCGGTTTGATGGAGATTCGCGGTGTCGGCGTGGTCAACATTGGCACTGAGCCGTTTGCATCCCTCGCATTGATCGTCGATCTGGTTTCACCGGAAGAAATGGATCGCATGCCTGAAAAGAAAGTATGCACAGAATACGGAGCGGAAATTCCAGTTATTAAAATGACTCCTTTTGAGGCCTCCACTCCGGCTAAAGTTCTTATTGCACTATCCGTTGCCCTAGGGGAGATGGAAAGTTTGAGCGAGTTGCCATGAGTTCACCCCAGCCACGCCGAATTATCTTTATAACCGGCATGTCGGGGGCTGGGAAATCAACGGCGTTAAATATCTTTGAAGATCTGGGGTTTGAAGCTGTTGATAACTTACCCCTGCCGTTGTTGTCTAATTTAGTATTTTCCGGTGATAGTGAACATTCCGTTGCGATTGGCATTGATGTCCGTACACGCGATTTCAAACCCAAGAAACTGTTAAAAGAAATCAGTAGATTGCGTGAGAACAGCGATTTTGAAATCATCCTGCTCTATCTGGATTGCAGCAACGGCAAGCTTGAAAACCGCTTTAAAACCACACGCAGGCCACACCCACTCGCCCATGACCGCAGGGTTATTGATGGCATCAATCAGGAACGCGAGTTGACCCGTGTCCTTAAACATGAAGCCAATATGGTTATTGATACGACCTCACGAACCCTTGCTGATTTCAGCCATCTGATGGAAGAAAACTTTGGTGCGTCTGAAGCCTCAAGCCTGACCTTGTTTGTCACATCGTTTTCTTACGCTCATGGCGTACCAAGAGAAGCTGATCTGGTTTTTGACGTCCGATTCTTGAAAAACCCGCATTATGATGAAGATTTACGGAAACTGTGTGGGCGAGACCAACCCGTTGCCGATTATATTTCTGAAGACCCGGATTATTTAGGCTTTATAGCCAATTTAAAGAGCCTGATTACGCCTTTATTACCACGTTATGCAGAAGAAGGTAAAAGCTACCTAACCATTGCTGTTGGATGCACGGGAGGCAAGCATCGCTCTGTCTATGTGGCAGAAACCCTGCTTAAATGGCTTGAAACGAGCGACTATCCTGTTCGGATTTTCCACAGAGACATACCAGAGGATTTGCCAGAAACTTCATAGAAAGACTTAAAAAAGCTGTGAAAAGGTGTGAAAATAGGCTGAAATCTCCACACTATATAGATATGACATTGAGATATGTTGCGTGTATAACATCTCACGCAACACAAGATGCAAATGAAACGAAACAATAGGAAATCACAAACATGATCGGTTTGGTCCTTGTTACCCATGGTCGACTTGCCGTGGAATTAATCGGTGCGCTGGAACATGTGGTCGGCCCCCAGGAAAACGTTAATGCTATATGCATTGGCCCTGATGATGATATGGAGCGCCGCCGCACAGATATTCTCGACAGCATTGAACAAGTCGAAAATGGCAATGGAGTCATTTTGCTGACAGATATGTTTGGTGGCACGCCATCAAACCTGGCAATTTCCGTTATGGAAAAAGCAAATGTTGAAGTCATTGCCGGGGTAAACTTACCCATGCTGATTAAACTGGCCAGCGTTCGTACAAACGCAACACTGGCAGATGCTTCTGAACAAGCACAGGATGCCGGGCGCAAATATATTAATATTGCGTCTCACCTGCTTAAGGAGAAAAGCTCGTGAGTGATGGCCTGATGTTCAGTGAAGATGCACCACAATGTCTCGTGACAATTATCAATCAACGTGGCCTGCATGCACGAGCAGCAGCCAAGTTCGTTAAAACCACGGAAACATTTGAAGCCCAGGTTGGCGTTACGCGAAATGGGCAAACCGTTTCCGGACGCTCTATCATGGGCCTGATGATGCTTGCAGCAGCCCCGGGAACAGAAATCAACATAACCGCAGATGGCCCACAAGCCAGCGACGCCCTCGAAGCGTTAAAAACTCTTGTGGAAGAAGGCTTTGGCGAAGAAGACTAAACATGGATAACCGGGTATGAAAAAAAAAGTAGACAAGAATGCTACGCGTAAACCCAATGATGCTCCTAAAGAAATAGTCCTAAATGGACTTGGTGTTTCGCCAGGAATTATCATTGGCCCTGTTTATATACGCGAACAGGGCACTATTGATGTTTCTGAGCACACCATAAATCCTGAAGACATTGAGAAAGAATGTTCCCGACTGGGTGACGCCGTTGAACGTGCTCGTCGCCAAATGGCGCGATTACGCAACAAAACCAAGAACATGCCCGCAACGGCCGCTGACGAGCTATGTTTTCTTGTCGATGCGTACGAGCAAATGCTGCGCGATTCCCGACTGATCCGGGGGGCAGAAAAACGTATCGCCGATCGATTGATGAATGCCGAGGCCGCAGTACAAGCCGAAATTTCCGACATCGCCGCTGCTTTTGCTGCCATGGAAGATGTCTATATTGCAAAACGCATTGATGATATTCGCGAAGTCGGCAGACGCCTTATCCTCAATTTAACCCGCACTCCGGTAAAGCCGTTTGCTGCTGTGCCGCCGGGCAGTATCGTAATCTCGGACGAGCTAACCCCGGCTGATACAGCCCAGCTAAACCCGGAACGCGTTATCGGTGCTGCGGCAGAATTGGGCGGCGCAGAAGGCCACACGGCAATCATGGTTCGCGCCCTGGGCTTGCCAAGTGTGCTTGGCGTTACTGACTTGATGCGCAACATCAAAAGCGGCGATACCGTTTTGATTGATGGCACAGTTGGGCGTGTTGTCATCAATCCGGAAAAGAAAACTCTTAGTGTCGCAATTCATCAGCAAAAAGAATACCTCAAGCAGGCCGGCAGACTGGAACGCATGCGCGATTTACCCGCCATAACGCGTGACGATATCGAGCTGGAACTTCAAGCCAATGTGGAATTGCCCATAGAAATGACCATGGTCAAGCAGGCCGGGGCTGCCGGTGTAGGATTACTCCGTACGGAATTTTTGTTCATGGGACGAGAAGATGTCCCGGATGAAGAAGAACAATATGCCCAGCTCAGCCAGATCGTAAAAGCCGCCAACGGCCCGGTTACCATTCGCACAGTTGACATCGGTGGTGAAAAACCGGCAGAGGCCCT
The DNA here is from genome assembly GCA_018664265.1 of Rhodospirillales bacterium. Taxonomy (GTDB): domain Bacteria; phylum Pseudomonadota; class Alphaproteobacteria; order Rhodospirillales; family Casp-alpha2; genus JABJOR01. The sequence goes on along the minus strand of JABJOR010000172.1, from coordinate 7,124 downwards.
GCTTAAAGGTATGGGAACCAAAGCCACATCTGCATTGGGGCTTCGTGGCATACGGCTATCACTGGCTCAACCAAAAATTCTCGAAACCCAGTTTTGCGCTATTTTAAGAGCAGCCTGCCATGGCAACGTTCGCATTTTACTACCCATGGTTTCTTCCACATCAGAAATGCACAGAGCCAGAGCGCACCTGAAAAAAGCCATTACCAAGTTGAAGCGCCGTAAAGTCGTGCTGCCCGATCCGATTCCGCCCGTAGGTTGTATGATCGAAGTTCCCGGTGCAGCCCTTGCCGCCGACGCTCTGGCCCAGGTTTCAGACTTTTTTGCCATCGGCTCAAATGATTTGACCATGTACACCCTTGCCATTGATCGCGGCAATGAATACGTCGCAGAACTGTTTGATCCTTTGCACCCAGCAGTTTTGCGCCTGATACAATTTGCATCAGAAGCCGGACGACGGATGGGCATCCCGGTCAGCATTTGTGGCGAGATGGCGGGGGATCCACGCTATACAGCATTGTTGTTGGGATTGGGCTTCCGGGAGCTTTCCATGTCCGCGAGAAGCATCCCCCGCGTCAAGCAACGCATCCGGGAAATGGACATGACAGCCGCCAGTCGCCGTGCCGGATTGATCATGGATCAGGTAGACAGTGGACGTATCGCCACATTATTGGATGATTTTAACGGGCTGGCCTGATACATATCACCTGATATAACTATATAAATATATCTTGATATAGTTATATGACTTTGTTATGTTGCATTCAAGAAATCGCATACACACATTACAAACACCAAAAATCCAAACGGAGAACACCCTATTATGAGCAAGACCGAAGACTTCCAAGTCGCCGATCTGTCCCTGGCCGAATTTGGCCGTATGGAGATCGACATTGCCGAATCCGAAATGCCGGGCCTGATGTCCATTCGCGAAGAATTTGGCGCGTCCAAGCCTCTTAAAGGCGCCCGTATTGCCGGTTCCCTGCACATGACCATTCAGACCGCCGTGCTGATCCAGACTCTGGAAGAACTCGGCGCTGACGTACGTTGGGCATCTTGCAACATTTATTCAACCCAGGATCACGCTGCTGCAGCTATTGCTGATGCTGGTACCCCGGTTTATGCCCACAAGGGTGAAACACTGGAAGAATACTGGGACTTCGCCCACAAGATTTTTGAATGGGCCGATGGCGGTGAGCCTAACATGATCCTTGATGATGGCGGCGATGCCACATTGATGATCCACCTTGGTGCTCGTGCAGAAAAAGATATTTCTGTTTTGAACAATCCTGATAGTGAAGAAGCAGAAGTGCTGTTTGCATCCATCAAGAAACGTATTTCTGAAGATGCCACGTTCTATTCCCGCAATCTTGCGGCGATCAAAGGCGTCACCGAAGAAACCACCACTGGCGTTCACCGTCTTTACGAAATGGAAAAAGCTGGCACCCTGCCGTTTCCTGCCATTAACGTGAACGACTCTGTGACCAAGTCCAAGTTCGATAACAAGTACGGTTGTCGCGAAAGTCTGGTTGATGCAATCCGTCGCGCAACCGACGTGATGATGGCTGGTAAAGTTGGTGTTGTCTGCGGTTATGGCGACGTTGGCAAAGGCTCCGCCGATAGTCTCCGCAATGCCGGTTGCCGCGTTCTGGTTACCGAAGCTGATCCGATCTGCGCTTTGCAGGCTTGCATGGAAGGCTTCGAAGTTGTCACCATGGAAGACGCCACCGCACGCGGTGATATCTTCGTAACCACCACAGGTAACATCGACGTTATTACCCTTGATCACATGCGCACCATGAAAGACCGTGCCATTGTTTGCAACATCGGTCACTTCGATTCAGAAATCCAGATTGCCGCACTGAAAAACATGGAATGGAAGAACATCAAGCCACAGGTTGATGAAATCACCTTCCCGGACGGCAACCGTATCATCCTGCTGGCCGAAGGTCGTTTGGTGAACCTGGGTTGTGCAACGGGCCATCCAAGTTTTGTGATGAGCGCTTCGTTTGCAAACCAGACAATCGCCCAGATCGAATTGTTCGCCAACAATGCAGACGGCAAGTACGAAAACAAAGTTTACGTTCTGCCCAAGCACCTGGACGAAAAAGTTGCAAGACTGCACCTCGGCAAGCTCGGCGCCAAGTTGACCAAGCTGAACCAGCAGCAGGCCGAATACATCGGCGTAACCGTCGATGGCCCGTTCAAGCCGGACAGCTACCGCTACTAGTCGTTCGACGACAGCGAGTCGCACTGCGACAACGAATATGAAAAGGGCGGTTCCGTATGGGCCGCCCTTTTTTTGTATCTTGTTGTCTGAAGCGAGACCCCCTAAGATTCCACATCGATTCGCAAGCGTGATGGTGTTATGGATTCTTTGTTGGCCTTTGCTTCTGGAATAGCTGTTAGCCTGGGTATAGGTGTACCCGGTGCGTGGTACCTTATGCGCCGGCGGGCAAGGCAGCCTGTTGCCACGGCCTCTACCGTCCCTCATCACAGTCAGGCTATTGAGCAAGCCATGGAGGAAGCTACAGCAGAAACTGAAGAACAATTCTGCGCCTTGCTGGATGCCATGCCGACCCCGATCTGGATGCGCGACCCGGACCTGAACGTCGCCTTTGCCAATCATGCCGCCTGCACACAAAACAAAGATGGCAAGACTTTAATCGACCATACACAAAGCCTTGCGGTACGGGCCATTGAAACTGGCGAGCGGCAAAACGAAACCAGCACCATTGAAGAAGATGGCACACACAGGATTCTGAAAATCACAGAAACGCCGCTTGGCCCTGGCAAAGGCACCATCGGCATTTGCCTTGAACACCAGATGTCTGCTGATGACGTGATTAACAAGGCAGCTGGTGGTGGGCAGGAGTCTCTGGATCGGATGCTTGAAGCACTCCATGCAGGTGTTGCTATTTATGGCCCGGATAAACATCTGCGCGGCTTCAATTCCGCCTTTGCCAATTTATGGTCCCTTAATGAGGCATGGCTTGGTGAAAGCCCGAACCTTTCACAAGTTATTGAGAAGCTGCGCGATGAACGCCGCCTTCCGGAGGTCACCGATTTCAAAGCCTTCCGCAAGGCAGAGAATGATCGCTTCGAGACCCAGACCACAACCAGGGAAGAGACCCTTTATCTCCCCGACGGGCGGGCAGTTAAGCAAACCGTTGCGCCGGGAGCGCCGGGGGAAAGTTCCGAGGGTGGCCTGACATATATTTTTGAAGACATTACCGACGCGCTTGCCATGCAGCGCTCCTTCAAGACACTGGACGCCGTACAGCGTCACACCATCGACAATTTGCAGGAAGCCGTTGCCCTGTTTGGCAGCGACAGCCGATTGAAGCTGCACAATGCTCCGTTTGCTGCACTTTGGAAGCTGCCGGATGACGTCGAGGAAAACGAGCCGCACATATCTGATGTGGTCGATCTGATGCGTGAGGCGAATGAGGATGAAGCCAGTTGGTCAGGCCGCCGCGAACAGATCATGGTGGTCATGACCCGGCGCACCAAACACCATGACCGCATTCGCAGGGGTGATGGCAAAGTTTATGATCTGGCTTGTGTACCCTTGCCGGACGGAGCCCTTCTGATCAGCTATCTGGACGTGACAGAAGAAGACGAAGTTGAAAGCGCTTTACGCGCTCGCGCCGAAATATTGGAAGAAACCGACCGTCTGAAATCTAAATTTATTGCCGATGTTTCCTATGAAGCGCGAACCCCGCTGACCACCATCAACGGCTTTGCCCAAATCATGAACGCCGAATACTTTGGCGAGCTGAATGCCCGTCAAAAAGAATATGTTCAAGGCATCCAGCGTACAGCCGACAATCTGCAATTGATCATCGCCGATATTTTGGAACTGGCCGCCATTGAAAGTGGCACAGCGGCCCTGAGCAAGGATGCCATCGACTTGCATGCCTTGCTGGCCCATTCCATGGAGCTTTTCGGTGAGCATGCCCGATCCAAAAGTTTGTATATAGCTTTTGATGTGCCCATTGATATTGGCTGGATATCCGCCGATGAGAAACGCCTGAAACAGGTCATATTCAATCTGCTGTCCAATGCTATACGATTCACCCCTGATCGCGGCGGAGTTCGATTGAGCGCTGAGCGCACTAAAGACGAGATCAGCATCACCGTTGCCGATGATGGCACTGGAATTCCACAGGCCGATATAGAACGCATCTTCCAAAAATTCCAGAAAGGCAACCAGCCCGAAGGCGATAGCGGCGGGGCTGGATTGGGTCTTTCCATGGTAAAAAGCTTTATCGAGTTGCACGGAGGCCACGTGAGCATTAAATCACCCAGGAACCGTGGAACCACTGTAATCTGCACCCTGCCCGCGACAGGAACAGAAGGTGGTGATGCCCGAAATGCTTTTGAGGCTTAAAATCAAAGACTGGATTACTGAATGACGACAGATATGGACACATTGAGCGAAATCAAGGGATTGATTGAGAAAGTCGCTATAATGAAAGACAACCTTGCTGATAACGAACGTGAATTATTCGATCAATTACAGCAAAAGTACGCTGAGCCTTGCGAAATTGGCTTTGATGACAAGGTGTTACTGGAAGTTATGCTACGTAACATTACTGTTCGTAAGGACTTAGGTATGCTATAAAGAAGCATTCAGAGGCAACAAGTCATTGACGAATGCTGTCAGGCGAACTATTTCAGTGTTGAAAATTCAAGAATTGAAGCTGAACAAGCGGAAACAAAGTTATGAATATAGACTACAATCAAGCAAAATTCCCCATCGGAAAACCAGTTAAACACAGGTTATTCGGCTTTCGCGGTATTGTTTTTGATGTAGATCCTGAATTTGGCAATACAGAAGAATGGTACGAAAGCATTCCGCTGGACGCACGCCCCAGGAAAGATCAGCCTTTCTATCACCTGTTGGCTGAAAACGAAGACACAACTTCTTATGTGGCTTACGTATCAGAACAGAATCTGGAACCTGATGATTCTGATGAGCCTTTTTCCCACCCTGAAATTGAAGACTACTTCATCGGGGTCGAAGGCGGCTGCTATATCACACGTCAGAAAGCGAATTAATACCCGCTTGGCAGGATAGCTTGAATCAGCCAATCATCACACACCCCCTGGAAAATGAAGCCGCAACGGCTGCGTTGGCTGGTGCATTGGTAAAGCTCGCCGCCAATGTTTATGCCCAACAAGGAAGTGGCGTCATAGCCCTTCGTGGTGATCTTGGGGCCGGCAAGACCTCATTTGCGCGCAGTTTCATCAGCGCCGCCATGGGCAGGCCAGAAGAAGTCCCCAGCCCGACCTTTACCCTGCTTCAAGTCTATGAAACCCCGCTAGGCCTTATCCACCATTTTGATCTCTACCGGCTTGAAAACCCGGATGATGCGCTGGAATTGGGAATAGAAGATGCCTTTACCGAAGGTCTTTGCCTGATTGAATGGCCCGATCAATTAGGGCCCTGGTTACCACATCACAGGCTCGATGTGGATATTACACATGCAAAAACACCCACGTCACGATGTGTTTCTCTTTCAAGTATCGATCCGTTATGGCTAAAATGTCTTACAAAAGATAACCTCGCGTTGTAGGTTGAATTTTTAGCCAGAGAGACGCTGCAGCCATGAGCAATAATACAATCACACATGCCATGGTACTGGCTGCAGGATTAGGGGAGCGCATGCGCCCCCTTACCGATAACACCCCAAAACCCATGCTACACATCAACGGCCGCGCCCTGATTGATTATGCCATTGATCGTGTGGAAGACGCTGGCATTCCAAACGTTGTTGTTAACACATTCTATCTTGCCGAAAAGCTGGAAGACCATTTGTCAAAACGGCAATCTCCGAAAATCAATTTTTCACGGGAACCCGAACGCCTTGAAACTGGCGGAGGCGTATTACATGCCCGAAAGCTACTGGGTGAAGGGCCATTTCTTGTCATTAACGGTGATGCTTTGTGGCTGAACGGCCCAGATGACACACTGAAACGAATGCAACGAATCTGGAACCCGGACACCATGGATGCCTTGTTGTTAATGCATTCAACAGTTGAGGCCTATGGCTATAGCGGACGCGGAGATTTTCTCGTAGGACCACGAGGCAAGTTGACCCGGCGCCCGGAAAACGAAATTTGCCCTTATATGTTTGCTGGTATCCAGATACTGCACCCGCGTTTATTTAGCGACTTTGAAGATGGCAAATTTTCCCTCAATAAAATCTATGACAAAGGCATTGAGAACAACCGCCTGTATGGCATCGTTCATGATGGCGAGTGGTTTCATGTGGGTACCCCCGAAGCACTGGAAGAAATCGAAGCCTTCATGAAGGAACGCTACGCTGGCGTTCAACATCGCTGATACCATGTCTGATCCTGCTTCCAATCCAGGCGTTTATACCATTGCACCAAATCTGCCTTTTACAGATACGCTGGTGGCTGGCATTACCGCGCAAAGTGGTGCCTCCCCTTTAACACTTGCCAATTATCGTATCTTGTTGCCCACCCGGCGATCCTGTCGTTCTATGCGCGAAGCCTTCCTGCGCCAAAGTGGTGGCAATCCTGTATTACTACCAAGGATGACTCCCATCGGGGATGTGGACGAAGATGATTTATTATTAACATCCGGCGACCCACTGAGTGGCCCGGCAGGCGCAGCACTCGACATACCCCCGGCAATCCCCGGATTGAAACGCCAGCTTATCCTGATGAAATTGATCAGTATGCGCAGCCTTGAAACCTCCGCCGATCAAGCCGCACTACTGGCTGCTGAACTGGCAAGCCTGATTGATCAGGTGGCGACGGAACAATTGGATTTTGCCGCCCTTGAAGGATTGGTCGATAAGGACTTATCCGAACATTGGCAGGAGACACTGAAGTTTCTGGAAATCGTAACCGAGAGCTGGCCAGCCATACTGGCAGATCAAGGCATGCTGGACCCGGCAAGCAGGCGCAATCTATTGCTTCAGGCTCAATCGAAGGCATGGCAGGAAAACTCGCCGCAATCGCCTGTTATTGCAGCAGGCTCAACAGGCAGCATTCCGGCAACGGCTGAGTTGCTCACCACAATCGCCACCATGCCAAAGGGCTGTGTCGTCTTACCGGGGTTGGATCGGGACATGAGTGAGACCGCCTGG
>JABJOR010000171.1 GCA_018664265.1 Rhodospirillales bacterium | reverse complement strand
TGCCGTGGAATTGGGCAACGTCATGAGTGATGAAAACGCAGAAACATGCAGGTGTTTTGAACTGAAATTATTAATCGTGTGATTCACCGGACGCTTACTTTGTTTGTGATCTTCAGGTTCTTTAAAATAGACATATTCGTTCTCCATTGTACGTGTTTACGCATTAACGGTAATGTCTATTTTTCAGGAATACGACTGAATAGTGAACTAGCGGCAGATGTTGATGGAGTTTGAAGAAAAAAGCGAAAAAGCGCGAAATGCGCCTTTTCTAAAGGTGGTTTTGAGAGGGGAGATTTGAATTATCTTCAATTATATTTTTTGTGTCTTTTTCAAGCGCCTGCGCGTATTCCAAAATTTGCTTTGAATCACATTTTTTTGTACGAAAACAACTATCACACTGATCATACCAGTTTTTGGCAAGTGCCGTGGTTTCATTTGGAAGGTAACAATAATGCCGAGCTCTTTTATACAGAACCTTTAGAACAGCATTAAATTCTGCGTGTATTCTTTTACTCACCACCCTCGCTGCCTTCTCTTGTTTGAAATATAACTACGAAGACCATACCCAAATGTGCATCCGGTTATAAAAACGGCCACAAGCAATAACAATCCTAAATTCATTAAAAATTACCCAAAGCGTTTTTTCATCAACATACGTGTTACATAAATTAAAAATTATGTAACCAGTAGTACCTACGGGTTATATCAGTTTTTCTGATATGTTTTTTCTATGCCACTCCACGGTGCGAACACTGACACCCAATTCTCTGGCAATTTCCTTGGAAATATTTCCCGCTCTGAGAAGTTTTGCTATTTCTTGTTCTTTTTGCGTAAGAAGTTTTAATTCAGCAAAAAATTTTGAAGGTTCTCGTGATTTTGCAACACCTTCAGCAATAGCATCGAGCAACGTACAATCATCAACAGGTTTTATTAAGAAATGAACGGCTCCTTCACGAATTGCTTTGACAGCACTTTCCAAAGGCGCACTTCCTGTCAAAAAAATTACAGGTGGTAAAAACTCCCAATCCTGGATTTTCTTGTGAAGTTCAATACCAGTTATTCCACCCATCTTAATATCAAGTAAGATACAACTTGGTCTGATAGCTATATCTGCGCATAAAAATGCTTCAGCGCTTTCATACTCAATAACGGCATAACCTTCGTCTTCAAGTAGCCCTTTTACTGCACTACGTAGAAGTGTGTCATCATCTACAATGTGCACAAGGGGTGTGATTTGAACGTTATTCATCAAACACAGGCAGTCTTATTTCAAAACGTGCTCCCCCATTAGTATGATCTGCGTAATAAACGTCACCTCCAGCATTCTCTAGTATATTTTTAGTCAGCCACATACCTATTCCCAGTCCCTGCTCTTTCTTGCTTTTGCTGAGATTAAACAAATCATCAAGCTGTTTTTCCTGAATTCCATTGCCTGTATCACAAATATTAATCATCACAAATTGGCCATTCTCTAACCCTGCCTCAATGGATATGACCTTGTCTACTTTGTCAGAAAGTTCATCAATGCTGTTTTTTAATATATTCACAAACACTTGAACCAGCTCTGAATGCTTAATTGATACATATGGCAAATTAGATAATTCAGAGCATACAATTTGAATAGAATTGCCATTTAATTCTGGTTTCAAAAAATTTAGAGCAGTTTCTATTCCATCGTTTAAGGAGCATTTACTTTTTTCAAAATCACTACTCTTTGTAACACTGCGAACCCTCGATATAATTTCATTTACATTACCAATAGCACTTGCAGCTCCTTCTAAGCTTTCAATTTCAACTTCCAAATTATTGCTAGATTTCTTTAATCTACGCATAGTCGATTGAATAAATGTCAATGATGCTTGAAGAGGCGTATTTAACTCGTGAGAAAGGGTAGCCCCCAAGCTGTTTATTACTAATAAATTTGATGTTTTTGACAAAATTTGTTGTGTTTCTAATAGCTGCTCTGTCTTAAGTGGTAATACCCCCATTATTAGGGGCCTCTTTGAGTAGAATCGTTTAAGCGGCTATGGACCTTACCGTAGCCAGTTTTTGCATCGGTGTTATGCCACCGAGTGCCATGTTGGGTCTTTCATTGTTATATGTCCAGAGCCATGCCGTTGCGGCCTCTTGAACGTCTTCGATTGTTTCAAACAGATACTGGTTCAGCCAGTCATATCGGACCGTCCGATTGTAACGCTCCACGTAAGCATTCTGCTGTGGTTTGCCCGGCTGGATGAATTGTAGGCCGATGCCACGGTTCTCTGCCCAGGTTGCGAGCAATGCACTGATATATTCCGGACCGTTGTCGCACCGAATAGCTAGTGGCCAGCCGCGCCACTCGATAATCCGATCCAAAGCGCGGATCACACGCGGCGCTGGCAGTGAAAAATCAACCTCGATCCCAAGTCCTTCGCGATTGAAGTCATCAATCACATTGAATGTCCTGAAACTCCGTCCATCCATGAGCTGATCGTGCATAAAATCCATCGACCAGACTTCATTGATGATTTCAGGTACATGAAGTGGTTCCGGCTTTTCCCGATACAGGCGTTTCTTTGGTTTGATACGTAAGTTCAGCTCCAGCTCACAGTAGATACGATAAACACGCTTATGGTTCCACTTGAAGCCCTTCACGTTGCGCAGGTAAAGAAAGCAAAGTTGAAAGCCCCAGTTACGCTGACGATTAGTCAACGCAATAAGCCACTCGGCGATGACGGCATTCTCGTCGTTTAATATTGGCTGGTAACGATAACACGTCTCACTGATCGTGAAGGCCGCACAAGCCGCCCTGATGTTCAGCCACCCCTTGGAGACAGCAATCTTTGCCATCACGCGCCGTCGGGACGGCTTTACCACTTTTTTGCCATGGCTTCCTTGATGACATCGTTTTGAAGTTGAACATCGGCGTACATTTTTTTGAGGCGGTTGTTCTCAGCCTCAAGTTCCTTCATACGAGTCATCAGCGAAGCGTCCATGCCGCCGTATTTTGCGCGCCATTTGTAAAAGCTGGCATCGGACATGCCATGCTCACGGCACAGATCGGGAACCTTCGCTCCGGCCTCGGCCTGCTTCAAAATACTCATGATCTGGCTGTCTGAATAACGTGACTTTTTCATGTTGAATCTCCTGCGTTTACATTACGAGAAAATTCTACCTTTGAAGACCACTAATTTACGGGGGTATTACCAAGTCTCCAAGCACGTTGATAAGATACAAAAAACATAGATACAAACATCACGCCAATTAGTGTTGTTTGGTAACTTATCGCACTGAAATTATTCTTATCGTGAATAACAAATATGACGCCTATTGAAGCAAGGAAATTTGCAAACAGAAGC
>JABJOR010000170.1 GCA_018664265.1 Rhodospirillales bacterium | reverse complement strand
CCACCTTCGAGCCAGCCTGCCGCATGAGAAACATAATTCACACCAGCCAGAAACGTCGACTGCAACATCAAGGCACTTTCACAAGCAGCCTGGGCATCCGGAACCTTTGATGCAGTTACCGCACCTCCGGCACAACTCGATGGCACCCCAAGACGGCGCGCAAGTTCCGCCGCCACCGGAATGCCCAGCAAGGACTCAGGCGTGCCATAAACCGGGGAGCCATTTTTCATGGAAACAGCACCGATAAACGTTCCCATCAGGCACGGGACTCCGGGCCTGAATATTTGTAACAACGCCAGAGAGGCCATGGTTTCGGCAAGCTGTTGCGCTAATGCCCCGGCCAGACCCATAGGCCCCATGGCTCCGGCCAGAATATACCCGGAGACAAGTACAGGCTGATTGGCGCGCGCATAGGTTTTTGCCGCGGCCAGCATGGTTTCATCAAGCACCAGTGGAGAGTTGGTATTGATCCCGCCAAACAGGCAATAATTGTTTTCAACAAAATCGTCCCCCAATACAATGCGGATCATGTTCAGGGTATCGTTCGCAGCAATGGCTGATCTGGACGATCCGTGTATGGCTTTATCTGAATAATAAAGTTGTGCAAAAATCGTATGAAGGTGGCGCTCCGGTATGGGGGCTTCCAAGAATTCACAAGGTGCCCCGATGGCATGCAACGCCGGCAGCATGTGAGCAATTTTGATCAGATTGTAGAAATCTTCACTTGATGCATACCTGCGCCCATTATCCAGATCATGCACGAAAGCCGGCCCACCAACAGGAGAGAAAGCCACATTACGCCCCCCAACATGAATATTGTTGTCCGGGTTACGCGCGCACTGTACATATTTCCTAGGGGCTGTGGCCTGAATAATTTTTCGGCACATTCCGGCTTCAAATCGCACACGTTCGCCTTTGACCTCGGCACCTGCATCGTGCAGCAGCTCAAGCGCCTCTTCATCACCGCGAAAGTCCATGCCGACTTCCTGCAATATGATATCGGCGTTGCGCTCAATAAGCTGCAGTCCCTCTTCTTCCAGTAGATTAAGAGGACCAAAATTTCTGCTAATATAAGGCGTGCGTACAGAGACAGATTGCGCGGCAGTGTGCCGAGCGCGTCTTCCTTTGCGGGAATTATTTGTCAAATGAGTGCTGCCTTTTGGTGCTGATCAATCAGGTTGCCAACGATAAAGGGGCTCTGGTTCATCAGTCCCCTTCTCAAACGTAATTTCAGTTTTGTTGCCCAGCTGCTCTACGATATCTGCACTGACACAAAGCCCGCCTGGTTCAGCATTGGTGCTGAGACTGGCCGCCTCATCCATAGCATTATCGGAAACCTTACTGTAATTTTGCGAAGCTTTGCCAAAGAGAACACTGATTCGAAAATGAACTTGACGCTTTTTGGACATTTTGCTGTTCAGCTCATGGAGTTTTTTCAAGACAGTAACAGCCGCCTTGGTCGCATCAAGCGGATTTGAAAACACTGAAAGAATTAAGCCTTTATCCTGGCGAACGATAACTGCATTCTTTGCCTTAATGGTTTCCACAGCATATTCCAGAGCCCCGACAACGCGTGCTGTGGAGCTTTTATTCTTCTCAGAATGCAAACCTTCATAGCCCGCTATATCAGCATGGAAAAGAACGACATCTTCATCTGTGCTTATGTCAGTGTTTATATCGGTCTCTTCTGTGGCATTTTCTGTGACCTCTTCACTGGAGTTTTCAGAGGTCTCTTCATCTGGCGTAACAGCTTCCTTGTCTGTTTCTTCCGCTTTTGTTTCTAATCCCTTTATTTCTTTATCTTTTACCTCTATGCCTTTTGTCTCTATGCCTTTTGCGTCTTTGTCATCGACCGCTACATCGGCCTTCTGATCTATCGATTTTAATTCTTCACCCTGTTCAAGGACAACGGCTGAGGGCTTAATTGCTTCTTCTGCCTCTCCCTTTTCAGGGACCGCTTCAGACTTCACTGCATTCGGGTCCCAAATCAATTCATGCAGATTAAGTCCATTTTCAAAGCCCTTCATTTCAAAAGGCCCGCGCTTTTCAAATTTGAAATTTTTCCCGCTGCAAAGACCATGAACCGTTTCTGAAACAAAAATCTGAGCTTCCTGTGCTTTGTCAACGATGCGTGCAGCAAGCTGAACGGTAGAGCCATACAGATCATTTTCTTCAACAATTGGCTGTCCTGTATTAAGGCCAATTTTCAATCCCAGCTTTAGTCCAGGATTAGCCACATTATGCTTGGCTGTATCCTTTTGCATATCCATGGCTGCCGCAACCCCGTTTGAGGTATTGGAAAAGGAAGCCATAATCCCGTCGCCCGTATGCTTGATTTCCTTGCCACTGAACTTGCTCAACGCAGCACGAACAATCTGATTGTGAATACGAACTACTTTCTGGGCAATTTCATCCCCCTGGGTCTGGGTCAAGTGAGTAGACCCGGCAATATCGGTAAACAGAACTGTAACCGGGCTATTCTGTTCTTCTTCTTTTTCCTTAGGCTTGTTCCACTCATCGAGGGCTTTTTTGAAATCCGTAAATCCAGAGGCATTATTGCGCAAATGGATCTTCATGGCCTGACGGCCACTTTCAAAGGCTGTCATATATTTTGGATCGTCCAGAAGATAACTTTGAATCTTGTCTGAAAAACTATCGGCTTCACTCTCATTCAAACCAATGAATTTTACGGTTTCGCTCAGCACTTGAGCCGCGGTTTCTGTATTCAGATTGTTCGCTGCAGACAAAGCATCACAAGCACCATCCATAAACATTGTGATGCCGAATTTATTGAAATTATCCAGAGTATGCTTTTCAATGTTCGCTATTTTGAGAGCTGATCTCAGGTAACTCAGAACAAAGGATTTCTGTTCTTTCAGGACAGATGGCTTTTCTTCTGCCTCGTCATCACCCTCCAAATCTGACATTCTGGATGCTTGACTGCGAAAATCGGAATAGGCCTCTTCCAGCACAGGCTCATTGGCTTGGGATTGCACACTGGTCGATTGAGAAGGAATATATGTGTTCTTAGCGGCATGCGCCGAACTAATCATGGGCATGGCAGCCGTGATAACCAGGAAGAAGCCAAGAAAAAATATGCCAACCAGAACATATGTCTGATATGTAGGATCAAGCCCGGTTTCCGCAAGCCATAATGACGTAATCCATGCAGCCACAACACCAGCGGCAACACCAAAGAAAATTATGCCAAAAAATCGAGTCAGATACTGACTGAATGTATAGATTGTTGGCTCTTCATCTTCCTCGTCGTCCCTGGATATTTTGGCCTTCGATGAGCTCGCGCTTGAGGAAATGCTTGCCGGCTTTTTCTCCTGGGGTTTTTTATCATGCCCCCCCAGACTCGGAATGTTGGTTTTCTTTGGTTTTTTTGGTTCTTCTTTTTCTTTTCCGCTTTGTTTTTCATCAATAAACAAGATTTTTTCACGGGTATTTGTAGAACCGGAAATGAGCTGTTCCTGAACGGCCTTAACCCCGCCGATGGTTGATATACCAGCCAGGGCCTTGGCATCCTTCATGGCCTGATTCTTTTTACCCGCTTCATAAGTGGCATACAGCTCCCACTGTTTGCCCTTAAGCGTGTAGACCATAAACGATGTCTCGTTGGAAGATTTGCTCATACTATAATATCAGTCAATTCTTACGCGTTCACTCAAGAGTCATTCTATTATATTCAGTCAATGGCTGAAAAAAGCGGCCAGAATGAATTATTTTTAAAGTGTAGGAAAAATACATTTCTTTATCATTATGGCGAACGTAACACAGATTTTTTTAATATTCTAGCATTCTGGGGGTGATTGAGAACATACCTGTGTAAGCACATCCTAGTG
>JABJOR010000169.1 GCA_018664265.1 Rhodospirillales bacterium | reverse complement strand
GGAATGAAGACAGTAAAGTTCTGGTTGAAGTTAAAGGATTTCACGACGGTGCGGGAATGAAGCTTTCACACATTGCCAATGACATTAACTGGTTGGGCAGCTATTCAGCCCCAATCGAAGATGATGAATTATATGCCAACATTACGGAGACACAAGAATGACCACTTCTATGCCTGCACCACGCCCTGGAATCATGGATATTGCGCCATACAAAGGGGGCGAGTCAGACCTTGAAGGTCAAGCCCGTATTATCAAGCTGTCATCCAACGAAGCCCCTTCGCACAGCCCGAAGGCTGCTGCTGCGTGTGTATCCGTTTCCGCAGATCACAACCGTTACCCTGATGGCGGTGCCAATGCATTACGAAAGGCTTTGGCAGAACACAACAACATTGATGTGGACCGCATCGTGTGTGGAGCCGGATCGGACGAGTTGATTTCTCTGCTCTGCAATGCTTACGCAGGGCCCGGTGATGAAGTGCTGCATACTGAACACGGCTTTTTGATGTATGCCATCAGCGCAAAAGCCGCTGGAGCAACACCTGTCGCTGCAAAAGAATCTAACCTGACCACAGATGTCGATGCATTACTCGATTGCGTTACCAAGCGCACAAAGATTGTTTTTCTTGCCAATCCAAACAATCCAACGGGCACCCTGATTTCTCAGAGCAAAGTAGAACGCCTTTGGCAGGGATTGCCGAAACATATTGTGCTGGTGCTTGATGCTGCCTACGCAGAATTTGTTGAAGATGATGATTATCAGCCAGGCCATGCGATGGTTGATGCTTCAGACAACGTCGTTATGCTGCGTACATTTTCCAAAATTTATGGTCTCGGCGGATTGCGCCTTGGCTGGGGGTACGCCCCTGCTGCGATTGCAGAAGTTTTAAACAGAGTTCGTGGGCCATTCAATATTAGCACCACAGCACAAGCTGTCGGTCTGGCTGCTTTGCTGGATACTGACTTCACAGAGCAGGTTCGCAAAGAAACCATTGAGATACGTGAATGGACAGCAGACCAGCTTCATGATCTTGGTGTTACAACCACAGAAAGTGTCGGCAATTTTGTTCTAATGTGCCTGAATGAGGGCACGAATCGCAGTGCCGTTGATTGTGATGCATTTCTTAAAGCCTCTGGTATTATTGTCCGTCCCGTTGCCGGGTATGGACTACCTGATTGGCTACGCGTTACCATTGGCACAAAAGATGAAATGCAGGCATTTATAGATGCCATGATGCAATTCCTGGCAAAGGCGGACTAGGGTTTATGAGCACACCTACCAACCCATTATTCAAACGCATCACCTTAATTGGCATTGGGCTAATCGGGTCCAGCCTTGCGCGCGTTATCAAACGTGATGGACTTGCCGAACATATCTGCGTCTCAACCCGCAGCGAAGAAACACTGAATAAAGCCATTGAACTTGGGCTGTGTGACAGCGCAACCCTGGATCAAGCCGAAGCGGTTAAGGATGCAGACCTCATCATTATCTGCACACCGCTTGGAACATATAGCAAAGTTGCTGAAACCATCGGCTCGCACATCAAGCCAGGGGCCATTGTCAGTGATGTCGGCTCAGCCAAGAAATGTGTGTTCCGTGAAATTGCACCACATCTTCCAGAAGGTGTGCATCTGGTTCCCGGACACCCTGTAGCCGGCACAGAAAATTCCGGACCTGAATCCGGATTTGCGGAATTATTTCTTGATCGATACTTCATTTTGACACCAGACAAGGACACTGACCAAGATGCCGTGGATCGCGTTAAAGGATTATGGCAGGCAGCCGGAATGAGGATCGAAACTATGGATGCCGACCACCATGATCAGGTGCTTGCTATCACGTCACACCTGCCACAACTGATCGCATATTCAATTGTGGATACAGCCACCCAGGTTGGCGACGATCTACAGAAAGAAATCTTCCAGTATTCAGCTGGTGGTTTTCGCGACTTTACCAGAATTGCGGCGTCCGATCCGGTCATGTGGCGTGATATTTTCGTTGAAAACCGTGAGGCTGTGCTCGATATATTAAATCGATTTGATGAAGACCTGACAGCTTTGAAACGTGCCATACGTCAAGGTGATGGTGAAAAACTGCAAGATGTTTTCACCCGAACCCGCTCAGCACGTCGAGGCATTATCGAAGCCAACCAACATCTACCGGAAGACCAAAAAGTCTAAAGTGTATTCACCAGACGACGCGCGGCACTTTTGTCAAAGCAATCGGGCCAACATGCAGGACTTGTTGTTGAACGCTCAGGGCCAGATCAAGAATTTTCTTCCCCGTATCTGGGTCCTCTTTTGAAAGAGCACCCATCATCATCTTTGCGCCAAATGCATCACCAGCATCAATCATGCGACTATCACGCAAAGCATCAATAGTTTCCAGATACCCCTGAACTTTAGCTGTGAGAGAGCCGATTGGCTGTAATTTACCATCAAGAGCCATGGTTCCTGATGTCTCTATTTCCAATGCCCCGTATCCAAGATTGAGATGTCGCAACTCAACAACACCGCCCAAATCACGCCAGATTGAGAGATCATCAGGATTTAACGTAGAAGGCGGCGCCCCGAAGAGCTCTGTTCGTAAAGATAAGCGAGAAATGTCTGAACCAAGCGGAAAATCACTAAGTTCTGTTATCTCAATTCCTTGAAATCTACCCTCTAGAGTACCAACCAATGTTGAATAATCAGCATCATCCGTAGTCACAATTTCCAAACGTAATTGCCCAGAGTCCACCCCGCCCAAAGGTCGTTCTTCTTCCTGCAAGGAAAGCGCCGTTGCATGCACATTGACGTTCTGAATTTTCTCATCATTAAGAACAATATGTGCATTCAGGGACTTTGAGCTCAAATCATAGGTATGTAATTTAGCCCCACGAGAGAGAAATATACTGTGCGAAGATGGAGCAAAAACATCAATTTCAGACCATTCCCATAAAGATGCATGAAACTGCAATTTATCTGTAGACCAACGCCACTCATCGCGTGCTTCAACAACAAGCATAAGGACATCAATATCCAGAAAAAATGGATACCCTGAGGTATCAATTTGTTGCCAATTTATTTTATACCCGGATTTTTGCTGATTACTGGCCCAGTTTCGGGCTCCGTTTACAGCTTGAGCTGCTGCAATATTCCAATAAACAGACCAAAGCACCACGACAGCAGCCAGAATTGCCACACCCCAGCCTAGGTGACGCTTGATCAATTTTGTATCGGGTTCAAGAATATCCATGGATTTACATCGACCATTGTGAGCGCTCTACGTCAACCATATTTTTTAATGAAAAGTCAATTTGCCATTTCTTCAAAAACCGGAATAATGAAAGAATCTAAAATAATCAAAACAGACAGAAACAGGTGACTATTTTGAGCGGTAAAACAGATCAGGACATTTATCGTATCGGTATCATTGATATCGGCTCCAACTCTGTCCGCCTGGTCGTTTATGTTGCGCCAATGCGAATTCCGGTTCCTGTTTTCAATGAAAAGGTCCAGTGCCAATTGGGACGTGGTTTATCTGAAACAGGCCATTTAAGTCCTACTGGCATTGAATCTGCAATCAGTACCATCAAATGGTTCACGCACCTTGCCTCTGCTATGGGAGTAAGAGAGTTGGAACTCGTTGCCACCTCTGCTGTTCGTGAAGCATCCGATGGCAAAGACTTTGTTGACCTTGTTAAAAAAGAATCCGGACACAAAGTCAGGATTCTGAGCGGCGATGAGGAAGCTAGAGCCGCAGCACTTGGTATCACAAGTGGCGTTCCCGATGCAGATGGAATTCTGGGTGATCTTGGTGGAGGAAGCCTTGATCTGGTTGAAATAAATAAAGGAAAAATTGGCAAGCAAGGAACTTTGTTACTTGGTCATTTACGTCTTATGGAAGATTCGAACAAATCTCCCGTTGAAGCATTAGGCGTTGCCTCTGAGCGCATGGAATCCATACCCTGGATTGGGCATATGGAGGGTCGTAATCTCTACGCCGTTGGCGGTTCCATGCGTGCCATCGCCAAAATACTTGTTGAGCAAACAGGGTATCCCCTGCACGTTATTGATAATTATAAAATCAGGACACCGGATGCCCTGCGCATGACGCGCATGATTGCCGGAGCGGGGCCTAATACTCTGATGAGCTTCCCCGGCGTAACTCAAAAACAAACAGAAACGTTACCGTATGCGGCTACCGTCCTGGGTGTTTTATTGGATAAAGGCCGTCCCAAAAATTTAATATTCTCAGGCTTCAGCATGCGCGAAGGCTGTCTTCTGGAGAAACTGCCTGAAGATATCCGCAAGCATGACCCACTTATCAGTGGATGTATGTCTCTTGCCAACCGTACCAGTCGTTTTGCCATCAATGATCGAGAACTTGTCGAATGGATGGACCCGTTGTTTACGGATGAATCCGCATTTCATAAACGATTGCGTCATGCCGCTTGTCTTATTAGCGACCTGGGCTGGGCTGAGCACCCTGATTACAGGGCTGAGCATGCCTTTTACAGAGTACTGAGATTACCGTTTGCCGGATTAAACCATCCTGAGCGCGTGTTTCTCGCCATCAGTGTGTTGGTGAGATATGACGGCGATCCAGATTCTATTCTGGTAGCACCTTTACGTAATCTTCTTGATGATGAAAGCTTCAAACAGGCAACACGCCTGGGCCTGTCATTACGGCTGGCTTATACCTTATCTGGTGGCGCCCCGGGGCTTCTTGATGGATCGTTCGTCAGTATCCAGGGAAAGTATGTGAAACTGACACTTGCATCACTTCATGGGGCACAATCAAGTGAAATTGTAGAGCGCCGCTTGGAAGCCCTTGCAAACAGCTTTGGCTTGAAGGTGCTTTAACGTGGTTTACCGTGGTTTTCGGCGAGCAGCTGCGCGTGGTCTTCTTTTTTTCAGACGGTTAGCATCCCAATTGCGCTTATCCGCTGCATCGACAAATAGCTGCTGGCAACCTTGCGTCTCCTGCCCGGGTGATGGATTGCGTTTTATATACTCACCATCTGATTGCATAACCCAGCCAGAAACATGATCATTAATTTGAGAATCCAAAATGAAGCAAAGCTCTGATTGCCAGTGTAAATCCTCAACAGGTGTCAGCACCTCAACCCGGCTTTGCAAATTACGCGACATCAAATCTGCAGAGCCGATGTAGTACTCAGGATCGCCATTATTGGCAAAATGATAAATTCGGGTGTGTTCAAGGAAACGCCCGACAATACTAATCACTGAAATATTTTCACTAGCTCCTGGCAATCCCGGTATCAGGCAACATGTATCACGCACCACCAGTTCGATTTTCACTCCTGCCTGTGAAGCCCGATACAAAGCATGGATAATATCTGAATCCTGAAGGGCATTGGTCTTCAGGCGCACGTGCCCATTTTGAGTTTTCTTCTGATGTTCAATTTCCCGCTCAATTTTCTCAAGCAGGAGATGTTTCATCATTTTGGGTGCTGCAAGAATTTTATTATAACGGCGAGTGGGTTTGTACCCGGTTGTCAGATAGTTAAAAAGCTCTGTCAGATCAGCGCCAATTTCAGGGTCGCAGGTTAAAAGTCCAAGATCACCGTATAAGCGTGCCGTTCCAGAATGATAGTTTCCCGTTCCAATATGGGCATAGCGGCGTAATCCGGAATAATCTCGACGCACTACTAAAATAACCTTGGAGTGTGTCTTCAGACCGACGACACCATAGTTCACATGGATGCCAGCTTCTTCCAGTCTTGTTGCCCATTTAATATTAGCCGCCTCATCAAAGCGTGCCTTCAGCTCAACAACAACGGCAACCTCTTTCCCGTTTTGTGCTGCATCAACCAACAATCTGATGATTTGACTATCGGAAGATGTACGGTACAGCGTAACCTTGATAGCCATAACTTTGGGATCAACACTTGCTTCACGCAAGAAACGCTCAACAGATGTAGAAAATGATTCATACGGATGATGCATGAGAATAGAACCAGCATCCCGGATCGTATGAAAGATGCTCCGATTTTCAATAAGCTTCACATTATTTATTGGATGATGATCAGGATCATGCAATTCATGGACATCAATAAATGCAACCTCCATCAGATCAGCCATGCCCAGCATGCCCCGAACCGTGTAGACATCCTTGTCTTCATCAAGGCCAAGCTCGCTTGCCAACATTCCCTGATGGACTGGTGTGAAGCCATTTTCCACTTCCAACCGAACAGTTGTTGCAAACTTTCGGTCCCGTAATTCCGTTTCAATCATGGCCAGCAGATCATCGGCCTGCTCTTCATCGCGTTCTGTATTGGCGTTTCTGGTTACTCTGAAAATTTCACATTTCACGATGTCCATTCCGGGAAACAACAAATCCAGATTGTTTGCCATAATTTGTTCCAGTGGAACAAACTTGTTAGCGTTACCAACACGAATAAAACGGGGTGTATTTCCACCAACAGGGACCTTAACGCGGGCCTGTACGGTGGTATCTTCATCCGGCAACTGCAATGTCGTCATGAGATTCAATGACAAATTCGATAAGAATGGAAACGGATGTGCCGAATCCATGGCAAGAGGCGTAACCAGCGGAAAGATATTCTTGTAATATTCTTCACGAAGTAATGATTGCTCATCTTTATCGAGCTCATCATATTTGGCTATAACAATATCTTTCTTCTTAAGCGCCTCGATAACCTCGAAATAAACCGTTCTCTTTTGGGAGTTGAGCTCCTTAACAACTTCGAGGCATTCGTCTATTTGTTCATCCGGGGTACGTCCATCTCTGGTTTTGGTATGAACCCCCGCACCCACTTGTTGTTTCAATCCACCTATTCGCTTCATGAAAAACTCATCGAGATTAGAGCTGACAATCGCAACAAACTTCAGTTTCTCAAGAAGCGGGGTTTTTGGATTTCTGGCTTCATCAAGAACACGGAAGTTAAACTTCAACCATGTCAGTTCACGATTAAGGTAATACTTTTCACCATGCAAAGCCGCTATGGAAGCCTTGCGGGCTACTGCAGGCTTCTTCCTGGTCACTGGTTTTTTTACTGGCGCGGTTTTAATATCAGCACCCATGGTCTGAGTTGTTTTAGCTGTTCGCGTTGACGCGGTGGTAACTCTTTTTGGCACTGTTTCGACCATGATCTTTTCTCCGCAATACAACAACAGCAAACCGTAAATTCAAAATTTTGAATTTTACTCGTAATAATCTTTCACAAATGTCTGATCAGACATTGGTGGGCGAACATATCCACCCTTACTTTTTCTCGGCGTTAACTCTACCGGGTCAGGTGTAATATCTTCATATGGAATTTGGTCCAGCAAATGGCGCATACAATTAATTCTTGCGCGTTTTTTTGAATCGGCTTCTACCACATGCCAGGGAGCATGCTTGGTGTCGGTATGCGCAAACATTTCATCTTTGGCTTTGGAATATTCTACCCAACGATCCCGTGATTCAAGATCCATAGGGCTAAGTTTCCATTGTTTCGTTGGATCATTTATACGTCCTTTGAAACGCCTTTCCTGCTCTTCATCACTAACCGAGAACCAGTACTTTATTACGATAATACCTGATTGAATGAGCATACGTTCAAAATGCGGGCAAGAATGCATGAAGTACTCATATTCTTTGTCGGTACAAAAATCCATGACCCGTTCAACACCCGCGCGATTGTACCAGCTGCGATCAAACAGAACCATTTCTCCGGCTGCAGGCAAATGGGCAACGTAGCGTTGGAAATACCATTGCGTTTTTTCTCGCTCAGTTGGTGTGCCTAGAGCGACGACTCTGCAAATACGAGGGTTAAGAGATTGGGTGATTCGCTTGATGACCCCACCCTTACCAGCCGCATCACGGCCTTCAAACAGCACGACAACTTTCAGGCCTTTTTCTTTGATCCATTCCTGCTGCTTAACCAATTCAATCTGAAGCCGCAACAATTCTTTTTCGTAGAATGATTTTGAAAGTTTCTCTCTACCCAGCTCTGATGACTCGGCGTCTTTATCTATTGCCATAGTATGCCCCTGTTATGATCATGTGTATAAACCCCGAAAAAGATAGCCCCCCACTTTTCCTTCATATTATAATATACAATCACACTCATATGTCATCCCTGTTTTCATAAAAATTACACTGGCTATAATCACTCATGTCATTTAATTGAGGCATTCCATTTTCAAGAAAGACGGTATATACAGGTTTTGAAGGTTGTTTTCGTTTAGCCAAAATTTAAAAAAGTAGAAATCGAATATTCCATTGCAAACTTTATTTCTCCTCCGCCACGCCAAATCCAGTTGGGACGACAGTTCCCTTCATGACTTTGACCGACCGCTTTCACCGCGCGGTATCAAAGCATGCAAAATGATGACCAAACATCTTATAAAGTCAAAAATAAAGCCTGAACTGGTTTTGTGTTCATCATCACGCCGCACGCGCGAAACGCTTGAGCTGATTAGCGGTGCCTTCGATGATGAAACTGAAATCAGATTTGAATACGGCATTTACGAAGCAGGAAGCCAGGCCCTGTTAAAAAGGCTGAAACGGGTCAACCGCAAAGTATCTTCAGTGATGATGATCGGGCACAATACGGGGTTGGAACATTTAGCCCTGGCTCTCACAAGCGGTACAGAAACAAAGTCTCTCGCCCGTATGCGTGAAAAATACCCCACCCTTGCTCTATCATCTATAGAGATAAAGCAAGGAGGCTGGGCAGAACTTGGCCCCGGCAGCGCCAAGTTAAAAGACTTTGTAATCCCCAGTGATCTTGTGAAATAGCGGCTATAGCTTTCAGCCCCAATCATGAACACTGAAAAAACCACCCCCCAACCCCAAAGCGACGTTGTCCCATTGTGGCGTGATCCCTTGCCGGCGCTTTTCGTATTTTTATGGAGTACAGGCTTCATCGGTTCCAAGCTTGGGGCACCTTATTCAGAACCATTTATGTTTCTGACCATGCGGTTTGCTGCTGCGGCAATAATAATGGCGATCATAAGCCTCGCCTGCAGGGCACAATGGCCTAATACGCGCATGCGGGTTTTTCATGCCGTTATGGTTGGCATCATGGTTCACGGACTATATTTGGGCGGTGTATTCTGGGCGATCGACAACGGTATATCGGCGGGCATCTCAGCTTTGATAGTATCGCTCCAGCCCCTGATTACAGGCATTGCTGTGGGCTCCTTATTTGGTGAACGTGTAACCCCTAAACGGTGGTTCGGCTTGGCTCTCGGTTTTACGGGCGTAATCATGGTGATTTGGCAATCTCTTGATTTCAGCTTTACCGAAGGAGGCATTAATTCTCTGGAGGCGGCTGGTTTGGGTGCCTGTGTGCTGTCATTAATTGGCATTACGGCTGGCACGCTCTATCAACGGCGGTTCTGCATTAATGAAGATTTGCGGGCTCACCAGACTATCCAGTTGATTACAGTCGCAATTATAATGGCGGCCCTGTCTTATACGTTTGAGACGAGGCATATCGAATGGAGCCCACCATTTATCTTTGCCCTTATATGGCTAACGTGCATCATGTCCATCGGGACATTCTCATTACTCTACAAACTGGTTCGCCGTGGCGCGGCGTCACAAGTAACGGGCCTTTTTTTCATGGTTCCACCAATTACCGCACTGATCGCATATTTTCTATTTGAAGAGACCCCTACAGGGCTTGCCATGGCAGGAATGGCCGTTACGGTAACAGGCGTTGCAATAGCAACTCGCAAGTAACAAAACGAGATAGTTAATGACCTCAAAAATCGAAATGCCCGATAATTTACCAAGCAGTAAGGATGGTACTGATTTGTGGGTGTTTGCCTATGCCTCTCTCATGTGGCGTCCAGACTTCACCCATGCCGAAGTCTGTGATGCGACCTTACAAGGCTATCATCGAAGCTTATGTATATACTCATACCAATATCGCGGAACGC
>JABJOR010000168.1 GCA_018664265.1 Rhodospirillales bacterium | reverse complement strand
GCTATGGCTTCGAGTGCTTTTTTAGGGCCGACTATTTAATGTGGTAATTCACAGGCCGTGTAGCCCCACTCCTTCGGGCCGGGATTGTTCTATTTGAAATTATTGTGCTCTAGCTTAAAATAAACCCATGCGCATAAGGATCGCGTTCATCAATAAAGATGGTGTTGAGCCCTGTGATTTGTGCCCAGCCCTCGATGGAGGGTATGATGCCGGGTCTGTTTCCGATATCGATACCATCTTCAACGCGTCCTTTGAACAGGCTTCCAATGATGCTTTCGTGGATAAAGTTGTCTCCTTTGGAGAGCTGCCCACGGGCTGCTAGCTGAGCCATGCGCGCGGAGGTTCCTGTGCCGCAGGGAGAACGGTCAATGGCTTTGTCTCCGTAAAAGACTGCGTTTCGGGCATCGGCTTGCGGGTGTTTGGGTTTACCAGTCCACATCACATGGGACAGGCCTTGTATGGCGGGTTGTTCCGGGTGCTCGAAGTCATATTTATCATTCATCAACTGGCGCACTACCGGGCTCAGGCGTTGAATATCCCCCGGTGTCAGATCATCCAGATCGCGGTAGTTTTCCTGTGCTTCAATGATGGCATAAAAGTTTCCACCGTAGGCCACATCCATGTGCAGGGTGCCCAGCTCTGTAACATCTACACTCAAATCTGTTTTATACAAAAATGCCGGAACATTGGTGAGGCGCACAGAAGTAACGTGATCGCCGTCCTGAGTGTAGCGGGCTTCGACGAGTCCTGCGGGTGTATCAAGGCGGAGTATTCCGGGCTCGCGCGGTGTTACCAATCCATGTTCGATGGCGACTGTCACCGTGCCAATGGTTCCGTGCCCACACATGGGCAGGCAACCAGAGACCTCGATAAACAAAATCGCCACATCACAGTCGTCTCGGGTTGGTGGGTAAAGAATGCTACCAGACATCACGTCATGACCGCGTGGCTCAAACATTAACCCTGTGCGCACCCAATCGAACTCGCTCAGGAAATGTTCGCGCTTTTCTATCATATCAGCGCCAACAAGATCCGGCCCGCCTTCGGCAACCACGCGTACAGGATTGCCACAGGTATGGGCATCAATGCAGGAAAAAGTGTGACGAGACATAGTAAGTGCCCTGATTCAGAAATACGTTACATTCAGGATCGTGTTTCCTGTTCTCTGGGTAGGAAGCATTGCGTGGGCGATGCCGTCGTATCGGTAAGCGATGTTGACGCCCTCCAGAGGACAGGAAACACGACCTTTGGCACCATTGCAAGCCCTTTGATCTGCGTCCTTCGGCCCTTGTGATGCGACGGCATCACGGCGAACCAAACTCCTAGTCAAAGGACTTGTAATGGTGTCCTGAACGTGACGTATTTCTGAATCAGGGCACTAAACCCGTGCCTTGATCCCGCCATCGACAGGTATTTCCACACCCGTGATATAGCTCGCCTGATCCGATAGCAAAAACAGGCAGGCATCTGCCATGTCTTTCGGCGTGCCCAGTCGTCCAAGTGGGACGAAGCCTGCGACATTTGCCTGTGCCTCGGCATTGCCTTCCCAGCGTTCCTGCATGGGTGTCATGGTGGGACCGGGCAGGATCACGTTGGAGCGGATGTTATCTCCAGCAAACTGGATGGCGAGAGATTTGGCGAGCCTGATGACTGCGGCCTTGGATGCGCCGTAAGCATCTTGCGCCGGAGCATCGCCACCTGTGGCATCGATGGAAGAAAAATGCACGATAGAGCCACCACCTGCAGATTGCATATGAGGAATAGCGTACCTGCTGGTTAATGCGAATGTCTTCAGATTGATGGTCATGACCTGATCCCAAACATCCATATCCATTTCGACGACGGATTTATCACGGTCCAGCCACAACACGCCTGCGGTATTGATCAGGTAATCCAGACGACCAAAGGTGGAGGCTGTTTCGTTTACAGCAGAATGGGCAAAATCATCATCACTCAAATTACCTTCTTTATAGAGGTAATCACCCGGGCCGGGCATGATGCCATCTGGAACTGATTTCAAATCAGCCATGCCTACGTGGCATCCTTGTTCAATCAAGGCGTTTGCGATGGCAAGCCCCATACCACCACCGGCACCAGCTACGAAGGCCACTTTTTGTGTGAAGCTCATAATATTTATTCCCCCTGCAGAGTGAATATATTCAAAATGATTATGACTCTAATATTGCTCTTCCGGGACGTGAATGACCAGCCCATTCATCTCTTCCGTAATATCAATCTGGCAACTCAGGCGGCTGTTCTTGCGAACGTCTTCGGCAAAATCCAGCATATCCATTTCCACCTCTCCAGCTGGCTCGAGCTTATCAAACCATTGCTCGTCCACATAGACATGGCATGTGGCACAGGCCAACGCCCCGCCGCATTCAGCCAGAATTCCCGGAACCAGATTGTTTACGGCACCATCCTTGACGGATTCACCAGTTTTGACTTCGATGTCTTTAGACCTTCCGTCGTGCAAAATATAGGTAACAATAGCCATGGTTTTCCCTATCCTTAAACAAGTTCTTTAATAGGGATCGTTGTGTCAACGATCCGGGTTGGGTCGGGCTTCGCATGATCGGTGATCAGCTTGCGTCCCATCATGTACTCTCGTGCACTGTTGATGGCGTCAACGGCAATCAAGGTGCCGCCCTTTAGATAAAAAACAGAAAACGCACTATTTTCCGGTTTGCCGCGCACGACAGTTTGATCATAGCCTTCAGACAAGCCAACGATCTGGAGCTTTACGTCATATTGGTTCGACCAGAACCAGGGGACTGCGCAATAGGTCTCTGGTTTGTCCAAAATGCTGAGCGCTGCAGCTTTGGCTTGATCGACAGCGTTTTGAACAGATTCCAGACGAATTTGAGAGCCATAGATGCCATTAGGGTGGGCGGTGCAATCACCAGCGGCCACAATGTCAGGGTCTTCGGTTTGGGCATGATCATCAACAACTATGCCATTGTCACATTTCAATCCTGCTGTTTCAGCGAGCTCCGTGTTTGGAATGACACCAACACCAACAACGCATAAATCAGATTTGATATCCGGGCTATCCTTACAGCTAATAGCGGATATGGTTTGTTCCCCGGTAAAGCCTGTAACTTGAATATCGGTGCGAATATCGACGCCTTGTGATCGATGCAATGCTTCAAAAAATGTTGAGACTTCGGGAGCAACCACCCGGTTCATGACACGATCAGCCATTTCCAGGACTGTAACTTTCATACCAGCTTTTGTGGCTGCAGCGGCGGCTTCCAATCCAATGTAGCCGCCACCAACGACAGTCATGGCTTTGCCCGGTGCAAACTGTTTGCGCAAATTGTCTGTGTCATCAATTGTGCGAATGTAGTGTATGCCCTCCAGATCAGCGCCAGGAATAGAAAGCCTGCGCACACGTGTCCCCGTGGTCAGTGCGAGCTTGTCATAGGCAACTTTATCACCGTTATCGAGGGTGACTGTTTTGGCCGTCCGGTCAATGGATTGTGCGTGGTGGCCCAGACGTATATTCACTTTGCTGGCCTTATAGAATTCTTTGGGTTTCAGATAGAGCTGATCCACATCCATTTCACCGCTCAGATATTGCTTGGAAAGCGGGGGGCGTTGATAAGGCAACCACGGCTCGTCCCCGATCAGGGTGATAGAGCCTGTAATCGTTTCATCCATTTTCAGTGAAGTAATGAGCTGTCCAGCTGCGTGTCCTGCTCCGATTATGACGACTTTCATGTTTGTATGCCTTTGGTATGTTCAATGTATTCGAAATCAATCATTTTCGATAACCTGAGTTCGTGTACCATCAAAGTAGATTAATTGCAGCTACTAGATAGAGATAGTGTATGTTGTCGTAACGACAATACGGGGAGAAGCCAAAAATGGAAAATAATTATCAATATTCGACGGAAGATCTACAGGCACGTGATCGTGCGCATGTTATACATTCATTCAGTGATCTGTCTGCCCTGAAAGAAGATAACTGTACGGTTATGACTGGATCGGACGGTATCTACGTCAAGGATTCTGACGGCAACCAGTTTATTGATGGTATCGGCGGCCTGTGGTGCGTCAATATCGGTTATGGACGGGAAGAGATGATCGAGGCAATCGCCGATCAATTACGCCAAATTCCTTTTTATTCCTCGTTTACCAACCTGACCAATGCCCCATCGGTAGAGCTTGCCAGCAAAATTGCCTCGCTGGCACCGGGAAACCTGAACCGAATGTTCTTTGGCACGGGTGGATCCATGGCCAATGACACGGCTGTACGCATTGCCCATCATTATTTCAATCGCATCGGCAAGCCAGAAAAGAAGCATATTATTTCTCGTCAGCACGCCTATCACGGCAGCACATATATGGCCATGTCCATGACCGGGCCGATCTATCACACAGGCTGGGATGTGGAGAACAATATTGTCCATCATGTCTCAGCACCTTACAGCTATCGCCGCCCGGATGGCATGAGCATGAGCGAGTTCTGTGACAGCCTGATTGCTGAACTTGAAGCCAAGATCGTTGATCTGGGCGCAGAGAACGTCGCGGCCTTTATAGCCGAGCCGCTGATGGGGGCAGGGGGCGTGATTGTCCCGCCACCGGGCTATCAGCGCCGTACATGGGACGTTTGCCAGAAATATGGAGTGCTCTATATATCGGACGAAGTGGTTACGGCCTTCGCGCGGCTTGGTCATATGTTTGCCTCCAAGGATATGTTTGATGTGCAACCCGATATTCTGGTTTGTGCCAAGGGGATATCCTCAGGCTATCAACCGCTTTCGGCAACTTTGATCTCTGATGATATCTATGAGGCCATCAGTGCGCCGGGTGGGGCGTTCTACCACGGCTTTACCTATTCAGGACATCCCGCAGCGTGTGCCGCGGGCCTTAAGAATATTGAGATCATGGAGCGTGAGGATATCTGCGGGCGAGTTAAAAAAACCGGACCGTACTTTGAGAAAATGCTTAACGGCCTTTGCGACCTCGACATTGTCGGTGAAGTTCGCGGCTCTCATTTCATGATGTGCATCGAAAATGTTGCGAATAAGGATACGAAAGAATTGCTGCCCATGGAAGCCGATGTGGGCAAACGGGTCCACAAGCATTGTCAGGCTCGTGGATTAATCGTGCGCCCGTTAGGGCATCTTAATATTCTCTCTCCTACGTTGATTTTGGAAGAAAGTGATATTGATCAAATGGGTGAAATCCTTCGTGCCAGTATCAAGGCGACGATGGATGACCTGAGTAAAGAGGGGGTTTTGTAAATTTACAGGCACTCTACATACCACCAAAAGGGTATAGTGCGGCGATATAACGAAAGCGCATCATATCCATGATCTAAGCGATAATAGAAGTTCAATACAAGAACCGGATAACGGTGATTAAGGCGAATATAACAAATTAATCAATTAATCAGGGAGTATTGCTATGACTAATATTAATATCAAAGACGTTGTAAAGAAATACCGCACAGGTCAAATCAGCCGTCGTGAGCTTGGTCGTATTATGGGCATGCTTGGCATTGTCGGTGTCACCAATTCAATCGGCGGAAAAATGGCGTCTGCGGCTACAGAAATGAGTGACCGTGCCATGGTCTTTGGCTGGGCTGGGTACGATGATGAAAGTCTCTGGCCTTCTTATGTTGCAAAATATGGCGGGCTGCCGCGTTATACGGTTTGGGGCGATGAAGAAGAAGGTGTAACGAAGCTTACTGCTGGTTTCCAACCGGACGTAATCTTCCCATGCAGTTACAAGATCAAAAAATGGTACCAGACAGGCATGCTTGAAAGCCTTGATACATCTCGTCTGAAGAATTGGAATGATATTCTACCCAGCCTGCGGACGATGCCTGGTGTTGTGCAGGATGGAAATACTGTCTGGGCACCTGTTGATTGGGGCATGACCTCTATTGCCTATCGCACTGACCTTGCTCCAGAATATATAGATAATGAAAGCTGGAGTATTCTGTGGGACGAAAAGTATAAAAAACGCATGGCCTGTTTTGACAGTCTTGTTGACGGTGTGGCCATTGCCGGGATTATGGCGGGATTGAAAAACCCGTTTGATTATACGTCTCAAGCTGATCTGGATGCGACCCGGAATTTAATGAACAGTATGGTGCCTAATTTAAGATTTTTCTCAAACGATTCGACGACTATGGAACAAGGCCTTGCCAGTGGTGAACTTGTTGCCGCAACAGTCTGGAATGAATCGATTGTTCGCCTGAAAGCTCAAGGCATTCCAATTAAATATATGGACCCAAAAGAAGGCGGAGCCATGACGTGGGTCTGCGGTCTCTCGATCATAGCTGGGTCCAAGTTTAAAGATCAGGCCTATGAATTGGTTGATGCCATGTTAGAGCCGGATTCTCGAGCTTATGAAATTCGTGAATTTGGTTATGGTGTGTCTACTCAAAGCGGTTTCGATATGGTTGACGAAGCAACTTTGACTGAACTTGGCCTTTCAAAAAATCCGGATGACATCTTGAGCAATAGTGTATTCCAGGAAGAAATCCAGAATGAAGAAGGCTTGCAAGCCATGTTTGATGAGGTCAAAGCCGGCCTCTAGAAAGCTACGAATATCACTGCCTTGTAATTTCCGGTGGTGATTTTCAATTGCAAAAAGAAACGGAGCGGGGTCATAAGACCGCCGCTCCGCTTTCGTTTGGTTTATAAGCAGAAAATGCTTACTGCATAACCTTCGTCCAGACTTTGTCGATTAAAGACTGAGCTTTCGGTGAGCAGGTTGTTGCAAATCTCACTGGAACATCCGAAGGAGGATTAACTTCCGGTGCAGATTTCAGCTCGTCAGAGTAGTACTGTGCGGTGCCTTTGATGGCATCGCCATAACCCTGGTTTTCAGAAAGCATGGCCATGTTGACCGGGTCCATGATGAAGTTCATGAACTTACGGGCATTTTCAACGTTCTTGGCACTTGTAGGAACAACCAAGCTGTCGAACCAACCAACAACGCCTTCTTTCGGATATGCATAGACGACAGGTGCGCCGGCAAGGCGACCCAGACGGGCATAGCCATTCCAGTGGTTGGTCATGAGGGCTTCACCACTGGCGATCAGATCGCTCATGGTTTCTGAGTTATACGCGACGATATAGTCTTTCTGGTTCATCAGCAGGTCCTGAATTTTCTTCATTTCCTTTGGATCTTCTGAACAGAACTCCATGTCGAGATAGATACTGGCAAGACTGACAACTTCATCCGGTGTCTGGAAGGTGCTCAGACGGCCACGGAGTTCTTCTGATGGATTGAAGAATTCTTCCAGAGATTCTCCTTTGCCGGAATAGAGATCTTTATGATAGGCAAACGATGTTGTGCCCCACTGCCATGGTGCGGTGTATTCCTGTTCTGGATCCCAGGCTGGGAACTTCCAACGCTCTTTGTAATGTTTGTAGTTCGGCAGTTCATGAACGGCCACTTTCTGGATCAGGCCTTCATTGGCAAGGATAGGTACAAAGTTCTGACTTGGAACAACAAGGTCATAGCCTGTTGCACCAGCCTGAAGCTTGGCAAGCAGGGTTTCATTGGAATCATATGTATCCACTGAAACGGTTATGCCTGTTTCGGCTTCAAATTTAGCAACCAGATCAGGGGGGGTGTATTCTGTCCAGTTGTAGATAAACAGCTCGCCATCGGCTTTGACCGATCCGGCTGTTAAAGCCACAGCAGCGGCTGCAGCAAGTGTCGTGAATAGACGTTTCATGTGAATTTACCTTTTCCTGTTTTATTTAAAGTTGGAGTGTTTTAGTGCACAGTTTTAGTCTGTGTTTTATTTGATAGGACCCAATAAGCTGTAACAATAGCGACTGAGAAAAGCAGTAGCAGGGACGATACAGCATTAACCTCGGGCGTAACGCCACGGCGGATCATGCTGTAGATATACACTGGAAGGGTTGTTGAGCCAGCGCCCCCAACCATCAGTGTAATAATGAAGTCATCCATTGAGATGACAAACGAGAGCATGCTACCAGCAACAATCCCCGGCATGAGTTGGGGGACGGTAACATAGCGGAATGTTTCCCACTCGGTAGCATAGAGATCGCGAGCGGCTTGTTCCTGGGTTGTGTCCATGCCTTCCAGTCTTGCACGGATAGGCATGAAGGCAAAGGGGATGCAGAAGGTGATATGTGCAATGATTACATTGCCAAGCCCCCAGT